>DATGJK010000216.1:0-3034 GCA_035295245.1 Acidobacteriaceae bacterium | reverse complement strand
CACGCCTGTTCAACTCGGCATCCACATCGGTATCGAGGCTGTTCAGCAAGCAATCGGCGAGAGCGGCCCGCTGCTCAGGGGGCAGCTCGAGCGCTTCGTGGAGAATTTGTGCGGCTTCCGCAGCATGCGAACAGTTTAGCTCCGTTGCGAAGCCAAACAATATTACCCGTTCAGCGTCTCCTGCAGCTTGTTGATCATGCTGTTCAGGTTCTTGTCGTTGCGCCGCTGCTCGTCAATTTTCCCAATGGAATGCATCACGGTGGTGTGGTGCTTGCCGCCGAACTGGCGGCCAATCTCGGGCAGCGAAGCCTCGGTCAGATGCTTCGCCAGGTACATCGCGATCTGCCGCGGCACAACCACGGCGCGGGAGTTGTTCTTCTGCTTCAGCTCGGCGATGCGCATGCCAAACTGCTCGGCGACCGCGCGCTGAATCGACTCGATCGTGATCTTCCGCACCTGCGTGTCGATGAACTGCTTCAGGCACTGCTGCGCCGTGGGCAGGGTAATCTCAAGGCCGTTCAGGCCGCACCATGCGATCAGCCGCACCAGCGCGCCTTCCAGCTCGCGCACATTGGTGCGCACATTCGACGCCACAAACAGCGCCACATCCATGGGCAGGGGAGCAGGCAAGTGCTCGCTCTCCGCTTTCTTCTGCAGGATGGCGACCTTCGTCTCCAGATCCGGTGGCTGGATGTCCGCGATCAGCCCCCACTCGAAGCGGCTGCGCAGCCGGTCTTCGATCTCCGCCAGCTCGCGAGGCGGCCGGTCCGAAGCGATGACGATCTGCTTCATGTTCTCGTGCAGCGCGTTGAAGGTGTGAAAGAACTCTTCCTGGGTCCGCTCTTTCTGCGAGAGGAACTGGATGTCGTCGATGAGCAGCAGGTCCACGGTGCGAAACTTGTCGCGGAAGCTGGTCATCTTGTCGTAGCGCACCGAGCTGATCATCTCGTTGGTGAACTTCTCGGCAGAGACGTACGAAATCGACGAGCTGGGATTGCGCTGCTTCACCTCGTGCCCGATGGCATGCATCAGGTGCGTCTTGCCCATCCCCACGCCACCGTAGAGGAAGAGGGGGTTGTAGGCTTTCGAGGGCCGCTCTGCAACCGCCAGGGCGGCGGCGCGCGCAAACTGATTGCCCGGGCCGCAGACAAACGCGTCGAAGGTATAGCGCGGATTCAGCTGCGCAGCCGTGGACCAGTCAAAGCGCGCCTGCTGCGGACCGGCATGCTGCATGTTCCGCGACGATGAATTGCCCGGATGCGAGCCCGGCCCGTGCAAAGAGGACGACGGAGCAAATCCTCCGTCTTCGCGCACGCGCGGAACCGTCGGATCTTCCTCCGGCGTGATGAAGTTCACATCGTCCAGCTCGAGCTGCAGGTTCTCGATCGCTTCCTGAATGAGATCGCCGTAGCGGTCCCCGACATGCTTGAACTCAGGCGTGGGAATGCGCACGAAAAGCACGCGCTCGCGCACATAGCTGTAGCGCGTGGGCTTGAGCCACGTGTCGTACGACTGACGATTGATTTTCTTTTCGAGTGCAGCCAGGATTTGGACCCACGGATTCAGAGCAACAGACGGGGTGACGGCGAAAGACATGCGCAATCCTTTTCGACAAGCGTCGCGGCTGCGGAACAGACCGGTGGCCGAATTGCGAGAATGCCCAGGGTCGACCCTGTCATGTGGAAACAGGGCGCATGCAGGAGCAGGTTCGCACTGGCCGGGAGTCGCTCCGATCTCAAAGTCGCCGGAGCTTCGGTCAATTTGTTCCGACGTCGCGAGGCGCCGAAAAAATCTTAAGTGAACGTTGCCGATAGTAGCACAGAGTCCGAGCCGAGGAAACGCATTGTTGCCGAGAAAAATTACCGTCGGAATTTGCTGCACCGCGAATGGTGAAATTCGGTGCAGACGCGCAGTTTTTGCGGCTCATAAACCCATGGGATATACTTGATTCTTGCCGCTCGAAGGCCACTAGTGAGCACGAGCGCGGCCTCAGGATTCGATTACGTGCTCAGGCCGGGACTCGCCCGCCGCGCGAAATGGATGAATCCCATTCCACAGTTCAGGAGTTTCGATTTCCATGCCGAAGCGCACATTTCAGCCTAATCGGCGCAGCCGTTCGAAGACGCACGGTTTTCGCAGCCGCATGAAAACAAAGAGCGGCGCCGCGGTTCTTTCCCGCCGCCGCGCCAAGGGCCGCAAGCGCGTGTCCGTCAGCGCCGGATATCGCGACTAGTTCCCCCTCATCTTCCGGACGGCCGCTGTGCCGTCCCTCCCAGAGTGAGACGGAATGGAGATATGCCAAAGTTCGACTGGCGCAGCATGCGTCTGCGGAAGCATGCGGACTTCCAGCGCGTGTACCAGGAGAGCCGAAGGTATTCGTCTGCATCCATGACGTACTTTTTTCGTCTGCGAGATTCCGCCGAACCCGCCGCGCCCGGCAACCCCGGGTCCGCACCGCGCATTGGCTTTACCACCGGCCGGGTGCTCGGCGGCGCCGTCGTTCGTAACCGCATCCGTCGCAGGATGCGCGAAGCGGTGCGGCTGCACGCCGACGAACTGCCGCAGCGTGCCGATGTCGTGCTCCATCCGCGCAAGATCGTTCTGGATATGAACTTCACGCTCCTTGAAAAAGAAGTGTCGCGCGTGTTTGCCGCAATTGCGGCCGCCGGAGCCCGGTCATGAGTCTCGCCACGAATCCTGTCGCGCCCCGCGCGCCAGAATCCCGCAGCACGAAGACGAGCGCGATCGCCGGCTTTCTGCTGGCGCTCTACAAGTTCGTACTTTCACCGGCGTTGCATCTGGTCGCAGGAACCGGGGGCGCGTGCCGCTTCCAGCCCACATGTTCTGAGTACGCCGCCATCGCTCTCGCAGAGTATGGGCCATTCCGTGGCAGTCTCATGGCCGCCAGCCGGCTCATGCGCTGCCATCCGCTCCACAAAGGCGGCTTCGATCCGGTGCCATCCAGGCAAGCCACCGCATCGAACACCCGAACCGGGCAGGCCCCGCGGACCTTGATCCCGCAGATCAGAGATTA
>DATGJK010000215.1:0-2412 GCA_035295245.1 Acidobacteriaceae bacterium | reverse complement strand
CCCACTGTGCACCGCGTAGTGCTTGGGCGTGGAGACGACGCGGAAGTAGCGGGGATCGTTGCCCTGCATGCCGCTGACGAAGGCGACGGCCATGCGCCCGGTGAGGAATGGGTCTTCGCCGTAGGTCTCCTGTCCGCGGCCCCAGCGCGGATCGCGGAATATGTTGACGTTGGGCGCCCAGAAGGTGAGTCCGAAGAACTGCTCGTGCTGATTCCCGCGAATCGCCTGGTTGTATTTCGCGCGCGCTTCGGTGGAGGTGACTTCGCCCATCTGGTGGACCAGAGGGGCGTCGAAGGTCGCGGCCATGCCGATGACCTGCGGGAAATTCGTGGCGTATCCGGCGAAGGCGACGCCGTGCAGGCCTTCATTCCACCAGTCGTATTTGGGAATGCCGAGGCGCGGAATGGCCGGGGCATGGTCGCGCATCTGGGAGACCTTTTCTTCGAGCGTCATCTTCGAGATCAGGTCATCGACGCGCTGGTTGATGGGCAGGTCGGAATTGAGCCACGGGCGTGACCCAGACTGCTGGGGTCGGGCGGCGGCGGCCAACAGGGAGAACGCAGCAACAGTGACCGATGCGAGGAAGAGACGCAGACGGGGCATGGAAGAGTTTTCCTCCTGGCGTGGAAAACGGCGAAGGCACAGTATAGGGGCCAGTCAGCGTTGCAGTGAATCGATTTTGTTCAATCGAACGAAATCGTTTGCGCTTTATGCAACGGTGATGACCGCCACCTCGTAGCCGGCGACCCGGGGAATGGTGAAGCGCAGCGTCCCATCCTCGAGCCGGAAGGGGGCAGTGCCGCCGGCTCGGAGCAGTTCGACCGTCTTCACGCGAACGCCCGCCGGCAGCTTCATGCCGACCTGCTGCGGACCGAGCGGGTAGGTGGACGACACCCATCCATGGTGCGCGTTGGGGTTCGTGTAGTTCAGCAGATGGACGGCGTAGCCGGGGCCCGTCTCCCAGGCAAACATCTCGACGAATCCGTCGCCGGCGACGTGGACGAGGCGCTCGTCGCGAGTGAGCCAGCGCAGGGTGTTGTGCATCAGGCGCAGCAGATCGCCATGGCCGGTGAGCCAGTAGGTGCGCTCAATGTCACCAGGGAACCACGCCATGCGGCTCTCGCCGGACTCGCGGAGCACCACGGCGGGCTCCGTGGTGTGGGACTGCGGAGGGTAGGCCAGCTCCGGCGGATACTGCACGAATCCGGGAACGACGGTGAGCAGAGGATCGGTGACGGGCGCGAGCGGCAGACGGTTCTGCGCGCCGGGGATCCAGCTGGTATCCGTGAAGCCGTCGAGAATGGGGTGCCGGCGCTCGATGCGCGCGTACCATGCGTTGCCATTGGTGCCGACGACGTCGCCAGCCTTGCTGATCCCGAAAAGGTCCGCGAGCGCGAAGTTTGGCCGAGGATGCAGGTTCTCGTCGTAGAGGCTGGTTTCAAAGCTGGCCATCAGCGATCCGCCGCGCTCGGCGTAGTCGCGGATTTGACGGCACTGCTCGTCGCTGAGCACGGCGATGTTCGGCAACAGGAGCACGCGGTATTTGCTGAGGCGCTCGGGAGTGAGCATCTCTTCGTGGACAAAGTCGAAGGCGAAGCGGCCGTGGAGCAGAGCTTCGTAGATGCCCTGCGTCGTTTCGTGCATGTAGTTGGCGGAGTGTGCGGCCGCTGGGCCTTTGTAGAGCAATTGCGTGCTCTGCCCCATGACCACGCCGATGTTGGCCAGCGAGCGCCGCGGCGTGAGGTGCGCATCGTGCTGCGCGGACCACTCAAAGACCTCGGCGCCGACTTTCTGCCAGCGGCGATCTTCGCAGAATCCGTCTTCCGAGCCGATGAAGTGGTTGTAGAGCGGCAGGCCTCCGGCGAGGGATTCGTGCATCCACATGCGCGTCTCTTCGGGATTCTTGCTGGCGTTGCGCCAACGCACGAGGCCGGTGGAGTAGGCGGCGTTGATGTTCGCGGCGAAGCTGTCTTCCTTCAGGACCGCTTTGCAGACGCGCGTCTGCAGGCTGCATCCCCAGATCGCCGCATCGGCGTTGGTGCGTCCCTGATTGTCTCCCTGGAACCATGCGGCGATTTTGCCGAGCTGCGCCAGATTGGGGCTGGCGTGGACATTGCCGCCGAGGTTCGCGAAGAAGAAGCTGTCCGGCTTCTTCTCTTTCGCGATGGCGTCGTAGCGCTGCCACAGCGAGAAGAGGCGCTCGTTGAACGCGTGCCAGTAGGCGGGCGTTCCGGTGGGGGGCAGCTTGCTGCATATGGCGCAGTGGCAGTCGGGCAGGCGGCCGATCGGCGGCCATCCATTGGTGTAGAAGCAGTCCACGTCGTAGCGCGCGTTGATCTCGCGCATGATCGCCGGGATGTAGTCGTCCATGTAGGACGAGAACATGCAGGTCTCGAAGAGCTGCGGGTTTTC
>DATGJK010000214.1:0-5254 GCA_035295245.1 Acidobacteriaceae bacterium | reverse complement strand
CAGGGCGGACTGCTGGTGATCCGGAAGCCGTGGCCGTCGATGGCGCGCACGATTTGGGGCGATCCGGACCGGTATGTGAAGCAGTACTGGACTGAGATTCCGGGCTCGTACTTCACGGGCGACGGAGCGCGCATGGATCAGGACGGCTACTTCTGGCTGATGGGGCGCGTGGACGATGTGATCAACGTGAGCGGCCACCGGCTGGGCACGATGGAAGTGGAGTCGGCGCTGGTAGCGCATCCGAGAGTGGCGGAAGCGGCGGTGGTGGGGCGTCCGGACGAACTGAAGGGGCAGGCGATCTCGGCTTTCGTGACACTGGAAGGCGGGCAGCAGCCGACGAAAGAGCTGAAAGAAGAGCTGCGCGCCTGGGTGGCGAAGGAGATTGGGGCGCTGGCGCGGCCCGATGACATCCGCTTTACAGACCAGCTGCCGAAGACACGGTCGGGGAAGATCATGCGCCGGCTGCTGCGGGAGATGGCGACGCACGGCGAGATCAAAGGCGACGTGACGACGCTGGAGGACTTCAGCGTGATCGCCAAGCTGCGCGAGCAGGAAGAGGGATAGGGATAGTTAGTTGCTAGTTGTTGGTTGTTAGTTCCTGGTTGTCAGTGGCTAGTTGCTGGTTGTTAGTACGGTTAAAGTGCCAGAGTGCCGGCTACTGTGCGGTTGCAGATACGGCCTGCGGCGCCGAGGGGACGATCTGCGTGTATCCTGCCGGAACTTCGAAGACGGAAGCCGGCACCGGATCGGTGGAGAAATTGGATCGCTTCGTGGTCAATTCCATGAGGACCGGATACGGCGGCGGCTGCGGAGCGGGCTGCGGCTGGGCGGATTGAGCGTCGGCATTTTGCTTCTTGTGCCCGAATCCGCCGAAGTGGCCGAGGGCGGACCCGAAGGGTACGGCCTTGCCGATCTGGTGATTGGCCTCGGCGCTGGCTCCGGTGACGGCCGCATCTTTCGCAACCGCTCCGGCGTCCACGGCAGGCTGGGCGGCTCCCGCGGCACTCGCCGGCTGCGGCGGAGGCAACGGCTGGCCATCGGAGGTGGCGCCGATACGGGTGACTTCCATGACGGAGAAGCCGTTGAGCTTCTTCATCTGCTCGGCCATGCCGGCAAAGGTGTCGCTCGCGCCGGGCTTCGACGCGATCATCGGACTTGAGGCAAAGGGATTTCCTCCCGCGGTCATGCCGCTGACCATCATTTCGCCCAGCCTCTGCTCGAAGTCGCGGACTTCCTTGTAACCGGCGGGTTCTTTGTCGAGCAGCCACACGTTATTGGTCATCTCCATGGTGGCTTCGCCGGGCTGCGTATCGCTGGTGGCGTTGAGCTGGCTGGTGATCAGGACTTCGCGTGCCGTGCCGCCGTCCATCGACTGCGTGGCGCCGGTGTCCTTCACGTTGAAGCTGTAGGAGAGTTTTACATTGTCAGGGTTTTGCGGCGTTTGCGCCTGCTGCTGCTGCGCCTGCTGCATTTGCTGGCCGGCGTTGCGCACAGCCTGGGCTGCCTGTTCGAAGGTCGTTACGGTGTAAGTTTTCTTTTGCTTGTCGATGTGGATGAATTCTTTCTGGCGAAGGTCGGTGATGTCGATGGTATCCACGTTGACCCGCGCCATCCGGTCGCCCGCGACATAGACCTGGGTGACGATCGGGTCGGAGAGGCTTTTCATCGAGCGGCCGACGAACGGCATGGACTGCGTCATCCTCAGCAGCGAGCCGCCGGTCATCTGGGTTGTTTCCTGGTAGCCGGCATCGGGTCGCGCGGGAGCGGCGGCGAAGAGCGCCAGAGCAAGGAGAGCAGCGATCTGCGTGAGCTTCATGTGAGTCTCCATAGGTGAGAGACACGGCGCGCAAACGTGCCGGGGAGCTGCCGTGCATCGGGATGGCAGACACTGTAGCGCGGTTCCGAGCGGCTGACCAGTGGGTATTTGGGATGTGATCCTGGAGGAGATGACTGCGCGGGGCGTCCGCCCCACGAAAGGCGGACGCCGCTGCAGGATTGCCATACGATTTCAGAACGATGCAGAGCGGAGCGGCTCCCGCACCGCGGCAACGTGGCGCTTCGGCCAGCGAAGAGCCTGGGCGATGGAGATGATGTGCAGGATCAGAAGCAGGGGCACGCCGAAGGTGGGAATCAGGCTCATGGGAAGCACGGTCATGGCGCTGGTCGGGATTCCATGGGGATCGATTATGTGCGACAAGGTGCCGAGCATGACCGCATTTACCAGGTCAGCGACGCCGAGGAGCTGCCACAGGATGAAGCTGCCGCGGTGCTCGGGGTTGGCGAGGTTCAGCGCCACCAGAAATGCTGTGAGGCCGATGACGATGTCGCCATAACCGGCAGAGAGAGCAAAGAGATTCGGCAAAACACCGTAAGCGCCCAGCGCCACCATGGCCAGGCCGGCGGTTCTCCAGCCGTGAATCATGGTGAGGACGCGCGGATTGAGGGAGAGGGTGAACTCCCGAAAGGCCGATGAACCGGCGAACCAGACGGCGAAAAGAATCATGGGAGTGAGAACGGCCAGGCCCAGGTTCAATGGCGGCTGATTGGGACCGTTATCGTACAAATGCCGCGCGCCGGCGGCGAGCGAAAAGACGAACCAAAGTCCCAGGAGCCCGGCAGTTAACTTTGCATAACGTGACATAACCAATCTCCTCTATTCCGCGACCGCTGCGGTCACTTGGTTGATCAGGCCCATCAGGTTGTTCCAGAGCTTCGGTCCGAGTTGTGCGCGCAACTGCTCCTGGGCTTTTTTCCAGTGGGGATGGGCGCGGCGGAATTCCGCTTCGCCCGACGGACTGAGACGCAGCCAGCGTTCCCGCCGGTCCTTCCCGCGGCGGATGGAGATCCAGCCGTGCCGGGAGATGATCTTCAGCGTGCGGGTCAGAGTGGTGCTGTCCATCGCGAGGATTTCCCCCAATTTCCCGTGGGGGATTTCTCCGGCGAGAGAGAGCACCTGCAGGATGGTGAACTGCGTACCGGTGAGGCCCAGGGGCCGCAACGCCTCGTCGTAACGCTGGGTGAGCGCTCGGGAGGCGCGGCGGAAGCTGGCGCACATACAGGGAAGCTCTGGTACGGACGACTTGCTCATAGCAGATAGATGTATATGCATCGAATCGGATTCAAAATGAGAGAGCAAAAGCAAAGGCCGGGAAGATCCCGGCCTTCTGCGATGCCCGCTGATGGTTCAGGGGCGAGCTTCAAAGATGAGGTTGAAGGGTGTTTCCGCGGCGCGGCGGAAGCGCGTGAATCCGGCTTCGGTGACGACTTTGCGGATGCGGTCCTCGCCAGCTTGTGCGCCGAGGGCAGCCCCGACTTCCTGGGCCAGGGATGCCGGCGTGCAGATCATGGTGGACGCGGAGTAGTAAATGCGGCCGACCGGGTTGTGATTCTGCTCGGGCGCGTCGTGGGCGAAGGGTTCGACGATCATCCAGGTGCCGTCGGGTTTGAGCGAAGAGAAGACGTGCGCCGCCGCTCCCACGGGATCGCCCATATCGTGGAGGCAGTCGAAGAAGGTCACCAGATCGTAGCCGCCGTTCACGGGATAGCTCTTGGAACTGGCGACTTCAAACTTGATTTGATCGAGGAGGCCGTCCCGTCCGGCGAGGTGGCGCGCGTACTCGATGGAGCCGCTGTGATAGTCGAAGCCGACGAACATGGATTTCGGGAAAGCTTTGGCCATCAGCATGGTGGAGGAGCCGTGTCCGCAGCCGACATCGGCGACCATCGCGCCCCGGGTGAGCTTGTCGACGACGCCGTCGAGGGCAGGCAGCCAGGAGCTGATCAGGTTGTTCTGGTAGTTGGGGCGGAAGAAGCGCTCCGTCCCGAAGAACAGGTTGGCATCATGCTCGTGCCAGCCGACGCCTTCTCCGGTGCGGAAGGCCTGAGTGATTTTGGGCTCGTCCTTGAAGCAGGAGGAGATGATGTGGAACGCGCCAGGAAGGTCCTGAACGGTGAGCGCGAAGGCCTGTTCGGGGGGAAGGCAATAGCGTCCGGTTGCGGAGTCGTAAAGGACGTAGTCGCTGGCGGCGTTGGCGTTCAGCCATTCGCGGACGTAGCGCTCGGAGGTATTGGTTTTGGCGGCCAGCTGGGCTGGGGTCATCCATTCCGAGTCCGCCATGGCTCGGTAGAGTCCCAGCTTGTCGCCGACAACGACCAGGGCTGCGTGCATGGCAGCGCCCATATCGGAGACAGCTTTGCCCATGAAGGCATTCATTTTTGACTCGTCGATCTTCGGTGCGGGGGCCAGGGATGCCATAGACACCTCCCTGATGGGGTAGGAATTGGGGAGGGAGTTAATCTACGCTGGCCGGGAGGCCGCGTCAATGTGAATCGTCCCAATTCGTCTATGGGTTGGACCTATAACGGTTTAGCTTTCAGGATCAGGCAGGTAACGGCGAGAATAGGGGCGGGGGGAAGCGAACCGGGTGAGAGTGCGGGAATGGGGTTGGGTGGCTGGAGCCGGATGCGCGGTGGCAATCGCGCTCGCGTCAGGGCAGACACAACAGAAACCACAAAGCGGTCAACAGGCGGGGATGGCGAGTGGCGGCGCGCATCAGGCGGTGTTCGACACAGAGCACCGCGTGATCACGGCAGGCGGATTTGTGAAGACAGGGCCGGTGGTCTTCGAGGATGTGGCCAAAGCGGCGGGGCTGACGAGCTTTCATCACATCGCGGGCACGCCGGACAAGCCGTACATCGTGGAGGCGAAGGGGCCGGGCGTTTGCCTGATCGACTACGACAACGACGGCTGGCTGGATATTTATCTGGTGAACGGATCGACGCTGGACGCGATGAACGGCAAGGCTCCCGCTCCGCATGCGGCGCTGTTCCACAACAACCACGACGGCACGTTTACTGACGTGACGAACAAAGCGGGCGTGGCGAACGAGCGCTGGGGGTATGGCTGCGCAGTCGCCGACTACGACAACGACGGCTGGCCCGATCTGTATGTCACGAATTACGGAGAGAACCGGCTGTATCGCAATAACCACGACGGCACGTTCACGGACGTGGCCGAAAAAGCGGGCGTGCAGCTGGGGACGTGGTCGACGGGCGCCACGTTTGGCGATTATGACGGCGATGGGCGGCTGGATTTGTTCGTCGCCGGATACATTCATTTCGACTTTGTTCATCCGCCGGTGTCGGGGTCCCGAACCGTGAACTATGCGACGTGCCAGTTCCGCGGGGAGCCGGTGATGTGCGGACCCCGCGGACTGCCGGGGGAGCGCGATCATCTGTTTCACAACAACGGCGA
>DATGJK010000213.1:0-16526 GCA_035295245.1 Acidobacteriaceae bacterium | reverse complement strand
GCTTGTCGACCGCAGGGCGGCCGGGGAGCTGTACATCGCTGAAGGAGATCACTTCATCCCTGCTGACATCGCGCCGCAGTACACAGTCTTCCGACAGGCTCAGCGGGAGCGCGTCGACATTGCGGGCGGCTGCGGTATTGTCGATCAGCCCATAAGCGCAGAATCCACCAACGCCGTCGAGCCGCTCGCCCGCTTTCAGGTCGCGCTTGGCCATCGTGACCACTTCGCAGACAGGTCCGGCAATCGGAGCAACGGTCGCATCGCCGAAGAGCACAGCGCGCCCAATCGTCGAAGCGATCTGGATGTGCGGCAGGTGAAACGGCGTGTAGAAGACGTAAAAGGGACCGTCGCCCATCTTGACGTAGCCGAGCTGGGCCTGCTTGAGCGGTTTGTCTTCGTACACGATGACGAAAGCTCCTGTGTGCGGCGCGGCTCCGAGCGCATAGTCGACGAGACCGCCGTCAAGCATCTGATCCGCCGGGAGCAGCGTCGCCATTTCGCGGACGTGCTCGCAGGCAGGACCGTACATGCCACGGCGTCCGGCACGGAAGCCCGTCGCGTTGGCAAGGATGGTGGTCTCCATGGAGAGCTTCGTCGCATCGGCGAAGCAGGTCACCTTCCGCGGATCCTGATCGTATTTCAGCGCGAAACTCCGCTGCGTCTCCGGGGTCCGGTAGTGATCCACCATGCCCTTCAGATTGCCGGCGGCCACTGGACGAAGTCCGGTCGAGCGCAAATAGCGCAGCAGCGTCATCGCCACGCCGGGTTCCTCGCCATCGGTATGCGTGATCACCAGCCCGGCACGCGCGGCTCTCTCCCGCAGGATGGGGCCCACCAGGCAATCGAGTTCCGCATTGAGCAGCACCACGTGTTTGCCGTGGTCGAATGCTGCGAGGACGGTATTGGCTGCGTACTCAATGGTGCCCGTGCCCTCGACGATGAGATCGATCGCGTTGCAGTGAGTCACAACCGAGGGATCGTCGGTCAGCACCGGAATGCCCTGGCGGACCGCGGCCTCCGCCTCGCGCGCCGATTCGGCGCGTCGCCATTCGGTCACGCCGGCTTCGCGGAAGGCGCGCTCGGCGTGCTCCGGCGTCCGGTTCACGATAGCGGCGAGGCGAATGCCCAGCGGAGGCGTGGCCATCTGGAGAGCGATCGCGCGTCCGGCGGCGCCGGCTCCAATAACCGCAATATTGATAGGCTGTCCCGATTTTTCGCGTTCGAGTAAGGCAGTGTCGATCATAGAAGTCTCTCTTTGTTCAGTAGCGGCCAGTTGCGGTCCTGCTCGGAGATGATGGTCGGCGGCAGAGGCCACTCGATTCCGAACGCTGGATCGTCGAATCGTACTCCGCGTGCGGCGCCCGGAGTGAAGAACTGCGATGTCATGTAGTACAAGTCGGTGTTGTCTTCCAGCGTCTGGTAGCCGTGCGCGCATCCTTCCGGCACATACAGCATCCGGCAGTTCTCCGCGGTGAGTTCAGCACCGTACCAGCGCAGGTAGGTTGGAGATTCTGGACGCAGATCGACCAGCACGTCAAATAACGAGCCGCGCATGCAGCGCACGAGCTTAGCTTCGAGAGCGGGAGGCACCTGCAAATGCATGCCGCGCAGCGTCCCTTTTCTTATGCTGGACCCGATATTCGCCTGCACGGGAACGAAATTGATTCCGGCGTCAGCAAATTCCCGCAGACACCACGCGCGCCCGAAATAGCCTCGATCATCTCTGCGCAGGACTGAATCAATAAGATAGCTTCCGGCCACCGGGGCCGGAGTCAGATGCAGCGATTGCCCCATTTCTCTCTCTCAGCGCCATCGTATCAGCCTGCGCTGGTCATCGCGGCATCACGAGCATCGGCCGCAGCCCTTCGCTCCGGGACTGAGCAAATAAAAAAGTACTCTACAGCAAACAGCGGACTCAGGACGGGAAGATTGAAGTTGATGTGCATTTGCAGCGGGCGCAGGGAAAACTTGCCAGGCTGCTTCTGCCGCCAGTGATGCGACGCGGGAAAATGGCGCTCGACTGTGAAGACCTCACCGAGTGCTTTCCTCATTTCCGCCGGCGACTGCACATTGTTGTAATTCGGCCAAACCTTGCGTCCGTAATGACCGAAGTTGATGTAGCTGAGAATGAACTTGCCGCCCGGATTCAGTATCCTCCGGATCTCTTCGAATTTTAGCTTCTGCACACCACCCATGTATTCGAAGAAGCCCATGGCGGTGACAAAATCGAAACGCTGGCTGTCGAAATCGATCGGCTCCCGCGCCGTATCCATCTCACGGAAGTGGGCAGCGGGGTTGTGAATGGCGATGTCGATGCCGTGATACCGGACGTTCGCAGGCAGCAGTCCGCGCAGCGCTCCTGGACCGCAGCCTACATCCAGCAGGTTGCAGGCTCGGCCACCTGACATCTCGCCGATCAGCCGCGCGCATTTCCGCAACCGAAAACTAGGCTCGACATACAGCGTGTTCTCGACGATCCAGTAATCCCTTCCTCTGAATTGTTCAGCAGTTTGCATGCTTAGTTCCTGGGAAGACCTGGTTTGTGGTCATCGGTTTCGCGATCGTCTCTTATATTCGCCCAGGATCATTTCGTACTGTACGTCCAGAGCGTCGCGATATTCGTCTGTTTTCCTTGCAATATGGGGCTTCAGCGCATCCGATCGAGCGACCATCTGTGTGAATTGCTCAATGAGCTTTTGCACATCCAGCTCCGGCAATGACTGGCGGAACTCTCCAAGGCCGACACCCTCGAGCAGGCAATCGTTCTTTGGGTCATACGAAATGGAGATCGCCGGAATGTTCATCATCAGGCCAAGAAGCAGGTTGTGAAACCTCGGCGAGACGACCAGGTCCGTCTGCGCGATTTGGCGGATCAAATCATCGACCGTCGCGCTGCCCTCATCGACAATGCCGTCACGTTCGTACCGGATCCCGCGTGCTTCGAGCCTGTCTCTGAGTTCAGCGCGCGTCCCGGCATCATGCTTCGCGTCGCCCTGGAGAATGCGCACTTCATATTGGTGCTCTACAAGCCAGCAGACAAACTCGCACATCTTGTTGAGATATGAAGAGTATTGCGCAGCGTGTTCGGCATCGCTCCACATATGGATGTCCCGGTGATCCATCACGCCGAGACCAACGCGCCGAACGGGTCCGGCGACCGCTGCCTTCTTCGGGAACATCTCCGGTGCGAGGCTGAAAACCAGGTCGGGAAACACGGGGTCGTGGTCGCTGTTGAATCCATTGTTCCGGATGCGGCTTTTGGAGTTCTGATCGCGGAAGCTGCGATAGCCGGCCAGGGACAGCGCCCGCGTGATCAGGAACCGGCTGCCCCGACCATAAATTGGACCGACCCCTACCCCTACATATTTCACTCTGCATCCTGCCAGCCTGGCAGCCGCTGTCCAGCGGAACACGTGATAGGGAAATCCGGAGGCTCTGGTCATGTAATCGGTCAGCATTCCGGTTCCGGTCATGATCATCATGTCGGTGCCGCGCAGCGTCCTCACTGCCATCCGCCAGTCATTCCACTCGTCCGGAATTCTGCGCACAAGGCGAAGCAGCTTCGCAAAGTATTTCGACAAGCCGCGATGCGGTGCGACGCTGCCGAAGTGCTGCTGCGAAACAGGAAATGAGGGCAGCCCATGACGTTCAGCCGTATCCGCCGGATTGAAGCTGATCGCATAGAGCGCCGCCGAGGGCAAATACCGGCGAACATTCTGCAGGATCGACTGCAGCGTGCACTCGTTCCCGAGGTTCTGGATCCCGAAAATCCCGAAGAACGCGATCTTCGGAACGGCTGCCGTCTCCGCGCTTTCCGTAGGCGCGGCAACTTCGTATGCAAGTTGTGTGCTCACGCCGCTGCGAACCTCGCTTTCACCAGATGTGAAATTCTGCGTGCCAGAAAGGATGCGCTCTCCCGTGGCTGCGGAAAGAGAAGCATCAGCGCCGCCCCTCCAGCCAGGCCCAGCGGAGCCGCTACCAGGACCTGCACAAGCGGAGCTGCGTGGACTACCAGGCGGCAGGCGAGCATCGTGGTCAGAAGGACAGCGGCAAAACACGGCACGTGCGACAGGAATCCCATCCACAAGTCTCTTGTCCGCACTGGACCCTTTCGGCCCGCGATGGCATAAATGACGGGCAGTCGCACGGCCAGACTGAGCACTGCGAGCGACGTCACCACCCCCAACGGTCCCCAGTGCAACCCAAGCACATAGGCGAGGATCGTGATCGCGCCCGCAGCTGTGTGGTTGCGCAACTGGTCAGCGCCTCGTCCCTGGCTTTCGTAGATCCAGCTGCAGATCGAGGCTGTTGGACCGGACATCGCCACAATGGTAAACATGGCGAACAGCGGAATTGCCCCCGACCACCGCGGTCCGAGTACGACAAGGATGAGGGGCTTCGACAACGCCAGGCACATCCCGGCGAATGAAAACACGATCAACGCAATTGTGCCAAATGCCCGCATGTAACTGCGCCGGTATCGCTCCGTGTCGCTCTGTAGTCGGGAAAGCACCGGAATGAGAACGTTGTTGATGGGAACCAGAATTTGCTGAATTGGCCGTGCCAGCAATACATTGGCGCGCGTATAAAGTCCGAGCGGCGCGGCTCCGTAAAAGCGCCCCAGCAGGATGCTGTCCGTATTCGCCGAGAACTGGCCCACGAAATCCGCCAGGCTCAGGTGCGCTCCGAACTTTACCAGGGGCATTACCCCGCTGTTGTGTGCAGGCAACTGAGGGCGCCATCCCGAGACGATCCAGGTCATCGCCAGAACGCTGGCGGAAATCGCCAGCTGTTGCATGACCAGGGACCAATATGTCATCCCGAACCAGGCAGCGATGCAGGCCACCGAGAACGCGAACGCGGAGGAACTCACATCAATGATCGCCAGCGCCGGAAAGCGCATCTGGCGCGTGAGCAACGCCTGGTGCTGCACGGTTGAGCCGGTCAGCACGAAGGTCAACGCGAGTGCCAGCATGATACCGGTAACGCGCGGATCGTGATAGAACCGTGCCGTCAGCGGCGCAAGCCCCGCTGTCAGCAAAGCGAGCAATCCGCTAAACCCAACATTGATCCAGAACAGATTGGAGACCTGCTTCTGCGTGATGTTCTCACGCTGAATCGTGGCGATCGAGAGTCCCAGCTGGCTGAACACGGAGACGATGGCTGTCACGCCCATCACCATACCCACCAGGCCAAAATCCTTCGGACTGAGGAGTCGTGCCAGAACGGCGGCTGAAAGCAGATTCAGCGCGAACTTCGCCCCCTGCGCGCTTACCGTTACGAAGCCGCCGGAGACTGCGCGGCTTCCAATGTCGGCTACCAGGTGGTCGGTGCGGAAATGTTCCGACTCCGGCGTCGTTGCGACGGTCTCGCCTATATCAACAATGCTGTCCACGGAATGGGCTCGCGATGTGCGTGTGGTGTGCTGCCTACGTGTTGACCGGTACTGCAGGACTGTCCTGCGGATCCGGAGACCAGAATCGCGAGGCTCTAGCCAGCCTGGACGACTGCGGTGTTTTCCTTCAGTTCATGCTTCACACGCGATACGATGGAAGTGGCCGGAGCCCCTTTGCGCGCGTCGCCAGTGCTGTGGCCATTTCTGCCCCACACCTGCCACGGCGCGCCGCCCTTCGACCAGAGGTCCTCGAGCTGCTGGCGTTCCTTGAAGGTGTCCATGCACGCCCAGAATCCCTCATGCTTCACGGTGATCAGCTCTCTGGCTTCGATCAGCCGCGCGAATGGCTCATCCACCAGCTCCTCGCCCGGCCGAATGTAATCGAAGATCCTCTGCCGGAATACGAAGTAGCCACCGTTGATCCACTTGTTCGAGGTACCGGCATGATTGATGCTCGTTACGTGGCAGTCGTCATCGGTCTCCACCAGATGAAACGTCGAGGTCGGAGGCACGGAGACGAAGCAGGCGGTCTTGCCCGACTTGATCAGCGTATCGATGACCATATCCAGATCAATATCCGTCAGGCCATCAACATAATTGGCCAGGAAGATCTCTTCGTTCTTCACATGCTCGTGAACCTGGCGCAGACGCTCGCCGATGAGCGACTTTGCTCCGGTATCGGCAAACGTAATGCTCCAGCTGGTGAAGTCGGTGCCCATCAGCTCAACTTTGCGGCCGCCTTCCGACAGCACAAAGTCGTTCGACAGCGCCTCGTTGTAGTTCAGGAAGAACCGCTTGATGGCTTCGCCCTTGTGGCCCAGGCAGAGGACAAAATCCTTGTGCCCATAATGAGCGTAGTACTTCATCAAATGCCAGATCACCGGGGCGTCCCCGATAGGAACGAGAGGCTTGGGAACATTCTCGGAATATTCCCTGAGCCGTAAGCCAAGGCCGCCGCAGAAAATGACTACTTTCATGGTTCTGTCCTCCGTGGGAGTAACTTCGTCTATATCGGTAAATGCTTCTGTCTGGACTTCATTCAGTTCGGGCCGCGCTCTCCTGCGTCCCCGTCGAGGATGTCCGGTGCTCCGGTGCGCGCCGGAACTGCGGGCGCTTCTGAAACGCCCGTTCATAGGCAGCAATCAGATGAGGCTCGGAATGTTCCCAGGTCAGTTGCTCTCTGACCCGTTGCTGTCCAAATTCACCCATGCGCCTGCGCTCTTCGGGATGGTCGATCAGCCACAGGATCTTGTCCGCGAAGTCCGTCACCCAGTCGTCGCCGCTGCTGTAAAGCGAAGCCTCACCGGCTGTAAACCGGCCCTCTCTCACGTCGAACTGAACGATGGGCTTCCCCAGCGCCATATATTCGGCGATCTTGATCATGGTCGACAGATCATTCATTTCGCACGGCCGGTCGGGATTGACGCACACGTCGGCGGTCGACAGCACTGCCAGGAGTTCGCTGAGAGGAACGCGCCCCGTGAAATTAAACATGTCGCCGAGGTTGCGTTCTGCCAGCATGCGCCGCAGCTTCGCCAGGCCGGGTCCCCCCCCAACGCAGGTGAAATGAATATCCGAGCGTCCGCGGCTCCTGATGTTGGCCGCCACCTCGATCAGAAGGTCCAGTCCTTCCTGGCTGCTCATCGTGCCGACATAACCGACCAGGTAAGGCTTGCCATATTTCAGCTCGGGCTGCGGAGCGACGGGGCGAAACACGTCGAGTTCCGGCCCGTTTCTGACGACGAACACGTCTTCCGGATCCATTTTGCCTCGGCCGATCGCGATCGCTCGGTAGCTCTGGTTCGTTGAAATCACCACATCGGCAGCGCGGAACGTAAGCCGTTCCAGCCACACCTGGATCTTATAGAACAGATCACGCCGCTCATATTTTGAGAGATAGAGCTCCGGATTCACGTCGTGATGATCGAAGATGTACCGCACTCCAAACAGCCTGAAGGGGAGGGCGACCAGAAAAATATCGTCCGGAGGATTGCATCCCTGGATGACCTGGAAGCCTCGCGTCAGAAAGATCCACCACGAGAACAGGAACTGCCAGAACAGCGCCGACGAATATTCCAGAACATAGCCGAGCGCCCCATTCGCTTCGTGTGGCATGGGATGCCGGTAGATGTGGACACCCTCCAAAACCTCATGCCGCCGCCGGTACTTGCTCGTCCGCGGGCTAAGGACGCTGACTTCGTACCCTGCCTGATACAGCGAACGGGCTTCCTTCCAGACACGGCTGTCAAAGGGAACCGGCAGGTTCTCCACGATGATCAGAATTTTTCTGCTGGTTGATTCCATAAGGATGTCAAATCAAAGAGCGCGATACAGCCCGGCCAGAGCGCACAGCATCGTTGCCTGTCCCCAGTGCAGCGTTGGAGTCCGGTTAACGACGCGGCGTGAGTAGCGCCGGTAATAGAAGAAGCCGCTGCGGTCCTGCATGTGGCTGATCGTCCACTCTGCGACCTTTACGGCCAGCGAAAGCGCGGCGGGATCGTGTTCCCGGAAGAATGTCAGCGTGTCAATTGCCTGCGAGCAGCACTGAATGTCGATGGGCAGCGTCTTGTTGGAGTAGTAGCGCGGCGTACCGTCGGCCAGAAAGAATGTATTTTTCCAGTACTCGTAGCCACGCATCATCACCGCCCTGAACCGTTCGTCCTCGGTGCTGCGCAGGTAGTGCTGGTAGCAGTCGAGCACATAGGCGGTATGAAAGTTGTCGACCCAGTGCAGATTCTCGCGCTCGCCGTAGTACCAGGATCCATCCGGCCTTACATATTTGGCCGTGTAGTCCAGCGCCTTGCGCGCCAGCTGTACGTACCGCCCGTCTCCTGAGACAGCGCCGGTCCTTGCCAGCAGGCTGGCGCCAAGCGTGTTGGCGTTGTGCACGCGCGCGTCTTTACCGGGAATGTAGGAAAGACAGATCGTGTCCCCGTCAGGGATGGCAGCGATATCCCGCAGGAGATGCTCGCAGGCGCTGATCGCCACCTTCAGGTACTCGTCCCTCCCGAACTGCACATAGCCGTCGAGGAAGGCGTGGCCGATCAGCGATGTCCAGACGATGGTCGGCACGCCCTTCGGCAGGAAAAAGGTGCGCGACTGGTAATCGAAATGATTGCCCCAGCATGCGCCGTGATACCCCGGCAGTCGATTCTCGACGAGCCACTGCAGGGCCATCTCTGCTTTGGCATTCCAGGCTGCATCCCCGGTCGCCTTGTTCAGGCGAATGAACGCCCGCGCCAGGAATCCCATCCCCTTGGTGGAACGCTCGGGCCGGACTCCAAGAATCGGCCTCAGATTCAGCGGGAATCGCCGCACGCCCTGCAGAAGCACCGTGCGCAGCAGCGGGCTGTTGAAAGTGAGCGGTCGCACGTAGCGCGCGTTCAGCCCGTCAAAGGTGTCATACCCGCGGTAATCGTGCCTTTCGAGCCAGTCCGAGACTCGCTCGATCGACGCGTACACCCGCGTTCTGGCGCTGGCATGAGCCGCCGATATGGGAACGACTTCATGCATAAGCAAGCTGGTTTTCGGCATTTGTATTCCTGGGTTGGATCATGCGGACGAAGTCCACAAGAATCTGATCCTCGCGCAACTGCTCAGGCACCTGTTTGAACTCGCGATCGTTGTTGCCGATCACGATCGTTTGCCCATAGGCGAGGACTTCTTCAACGCTGGACACCATCAGCCGCGAGATGTGCGGGATCCGGTTCAGGATGAAGTCGCGGTTGGCGCCGACCAGCGCTGCCAGGTTCACATTCCGGTCGTAAATACGCAGGTCGTACCCCTTCCCGATCAGGCGCTCGATCACCTCAATCACCGGGCTTTCCCGCAGATCGTCGGTGCCCGCTTTGAAACTGAATCCGAGCACGCCGACGCGCGCGTTGCCGCTCTCCATCACCTGCTTCACGCCCCGCCTCACCTGCATCTCGTTGCTGAGCAGCACGGAACTGAGAATCGGCAGCTCAAGATCGTGCATGCGGGCGTGATACGACAAGGCGCGGAGATCTTTCGGCAGGCAGGAGCCGCCGAATGCGAAACCCGGGCGAAGGTAGGCGGCCGAAATGTTCAGCTTCTGGTCCTGGCAGAAGATGTCCATCACCTTCTGTGGGTCGATTTCAAACGAGTCGCAGATATTTCCGATCTCATTGGCGAAGCCGATCTTCAGGGCATGCCAGCTGTTGTCGACGTACTTCACCATCTCTGCCGTATACAGATCGGTGCGAATCAGCGGAGCGGGCAACGCCGCGAACAAGCCGGCGAGCAGTTCGCCGCTGGCCTTATCCAGTTCTCCGATAACCGTCTTCGGGGGGCAGCGGAAATCCCGCACCGCTGAGCCCTCGCGCAGGAATTCGGGATTGTTGCAGACGCCGAAATCCTGACCGGCAACCTTTCCCGAGAACTCCTCGAGCGTGGGGATCACCACCTTGCGCATCGTGCCCGGCAGGATCGTGCTGCGAATGACAACCGTGTGCCGGTCATGCTTGCCGCGCAACGCCTGCCCGATCTGCTCGCAGATGCGGCGGATGAAGTGCAGGTCGAGATTGCCGTTCGCCTGACTGGGCGTTCCGACGCACACAAACGACAGCTCGGTGGCCTCGATCGCCTCCGCCGGATCCTGCGTCGCGCTCAGCCTCCCCGCCTTCACCGCTGCGGCGAGGATAGCTTCGATGTCCGCCTCCACAATGGGCGAGCAGCCGCGGTTGATCAGGTTGACCTTGTCGGCAACGGGATCAACCCCAATAACCTGGTGACCCTCCGCCGCCAGGCAGCCAGCCGACACCGTACCCACATAGCCCAAACCAAAAATGCTGATTTTCAAGGTTTCCTCCTGCGGACAACTCGCGTCCGCAAATTTCCCGCTGCTGCCGTATGCCAAAACTGGATTGGTAGGCTCGACCAGACCGCTTGGATCGGTTCGAGCCAAAGAGAAACTTCAGTAACCATCAGCCCAGGCAAAAACGGCTGCCGGGCCAGCGGATCCGGTTATGCTGGGAGCGGGTAGGGAACACGCTCGCGATTGCCGTTGCGCTGCGGCGCGCCTTCATTTCGTATCAACAACAAAACACTAGTTTTATACAGCGATAAAATATTTACCGGATTTCGCAGAAGTGCAGCAACGATAGGGATTGGCGGAAGCATCGCACTGAACACAGCGTTTGAACTCAGGTCCGCCCTCACGGTGACTCCGCTCTCCGTTCTGACCACCCGCTTTTTGGCGGTCCGGACGTTACTTCTCTGAGCCAGCGTGATTTTGGGGTTTACGCCGCAGGCCGGCAACGGTAGACTTGAGCAAAACCACTTGGTCTCGCCTTGGCACTGCCGGCGGTAACGAGAGCTGTACAGAGTTGGATTACATTCGTTACCTGGTCCGGACAAAATTCACGTAGAGTTGGTGTCCTACGTCACTGCCGCTATTTCGGGTTCGGCGAGATTCTCTTGCGAACGGCTCTCTACCGACCGTCGCCTGGCGTCCCGTGCTCGTGGAGTTGAGCGTGAAGTCAGGTCCTCCATTTTCTGTGCAAAGAGGAGCAAAACTGTGTCTCATGAGAACGTATTTCCCCCACGTCCTTTCTCAGCTGCGTTCGGCTTAGAGCACCCAGGAAAACTGGTCGTGCGCATGTGTGCTTGTATCTTCTCCCTGGCGATTGTGCTGATCTGCATGTCCGCCACATCCCAGGCGCAACAGCCGTGGTCCGGTGTGCTGGATCCGAACCGCGGTACGGACTGGACTCAGGCCGGCGTTGTCGGCGGCATACCGTCGGGCTCATGGAGCCAGTGCGGTGCTACCATCGCGCCCTACGGAAGCAGCGGTGCACCCGCCTCGCCTTCCACCATCACCACCGCTCTGCAGAACTGCAGCGGAAAAAACCAGTACGTGCTGCTTGGCGCCGGAACGTTTTATCTGAACAATGGCATCTGCATGACCGGCATCAACAATGTCGAGTTGCGCGGATCCGGCGCGAATTCGACTTTTCTTAAATTCACCGGCGCCGCGAGTTGCAACGGCGGCAATGGCAGCGCGCTGGTCGGGTTCCAGAGTTCTGACGGCACGTGGTTCGGCAATCCCGGCACCGTCTACAACTGGACTTCTGGATACGCCAAGGGCAGCAACCAGATTGTTCTCAGCAGCGGAGCGAAGATCGTGGCCGGTTCCACAATGATCTTCCTCGACCAGTGCGACACCGGCTACAGCGGTTCGCCCTGCGCGGGTGCCGCAACTGACAACGGAAACTTCTTCAACTGCGGCGACGGCTACTCTGGCGGCAAAGGCTGCTCCGTCATGGGTGCTGATGACGGTAACGGGCGCAAGAATCGTTTCCAGAGCGAGATCGTACAAGCGGTTAGTTGCAGTCCATCGTGCGGCAATTCCGGAACAACCACCGTCACCATTACACCGGCATTGATACATCCCAACTGGTCTTCCGGACAGACTCCCCAGGCCTGGCTCATTCAGCCCTCCAGCTTTGTGGGGCTGCGCAATCTCGCGATCGACGGTTCTGCCACGCAGGATACCGCGGGAGTCTCCTTTGTGAACATGGAGAACTCCTGGGTCCAGGGTGTAGCACTGCTGCATTCCTGGGACATCGGTATCTATATGGTGACGGCATCGCATATCTCGGTTGCCGATAACTACGTCTTCGATACCGGCCAGAACCTGAAGTATGGCGATCCGATGAGCATCAAGGACACGGTGGGAGCGAACAATCTGATCCAGAACAACATCGTTCAGGCGACGCGCATCGCCATCATGAACGGCGAGGGCCCCGCGGCCGGTGACGTGATCGCTTACAACTTCACTGTGAATGGGAACGATGCCGCTGATGGTCTCTGGGGCATGCTCTGGCAGCACTCCAACGGCGATGACTACGACCTCTACGAGGGCAACGTCAGCAATCAGATGTTCGAGGACCAGATTCATGGCACACATCTGATGCTTACCATGTACCGCAACTTCCTCACCGGCTGGGAGTCCTGCGCCAACGGCAACTGCGGCGGAGCCGCGGCCAAGGACGCGCAGCTTTCGGCCGCCGACGTGCTTTCCTACAACCGCTATTCCAACTGGATCGCCAACGTTCTCGGCACCCCCGGCATTGCCAACGAATACAGCTATACCGGCACTGATTACTACACCAGCAACGCAGATCGCTCCATCTGGAACGTTAGTTCCGGCAATAACGGCGGAAACTACATTGTGCCGACCGATAACACCACTGGCGCAACGCTTTACCGCTGGGGGAACTACGATACGTTTCATAACGCAACTCAGTGGAGCACTTCCGAGGTACCGACTGGGCTCAGTCCCTATCCGCAGGCGTCGCCGAGCACGTCGTGCACGAGTTCGCTGGGCTGTCCCGCTTCCTTCTACTTGTCCGGCCGTCCGTCCTGGTGGCCTTCGAGCATCCCCTTCCCGGCGATCGGACCTGACGTGACCAATGGCAACGTAGGCATTTGTTCGGGAACGCTGAACACCAAAGGTCAATATGCTGGGCTGCCTGCGTTGTCGAGCAGCCAGTGTGTTGGAACTTCGCTGACGGCCTCTTCCTGGGGCGGGCACGTGAATGGCATTCCCGCGATGGCCTGCTATCTCAACGTGATGAACGGGCCGCCCGATGGTACGGGTGGCGCGCTGCCGTTCGATGCCGCCTCCTGCTATGGAAGCTCAGGCTCAACCAGCAACAGCCCCGGAACTCCCGTCGGTCTGAGCGGAAACATCGTTCAGCACTAGAGGCCTAAACACACCAGCCAGGCAACTCGACGTCCGGATACAACCGTATCCGGGCGTTCTATTTTGTAGCGTTCAATTCCGTGCATGCTTCAAGACCGGCGCGTGGCCAGGTGCCGTTTCTCGCTGCAGAACGGCCAGGGCCTCAATCACCGGCAAGATCTGTGCCCCCGATTCAACCCCATAGCGCACCACCTCAGCAAAAAACTCGGGTGTGCATCCGTAAGGGCTGGGTCGGCTCTCGATGTCGTGGGTGGCGAAAATGATCCAGCCGCGCTCCTCCGCGTTCTTGTCGATCAATTTCTTCACTTCGGCAATGTTGTCTCTGGACCGTTCGAGGAAGAAGGCGGAAAGCTGATTGAGGTCGGCCACTCCGGCGTTCAGAATCTGTCCTTCGGCCCGGCAGCAGTCGAAATGCCTCGATGTGTGCTTCTTGATCGTAGGTCGCGGCGCGCAGATCGGATAAGAAAACGACCGAAAGACTGTGCCGGGAAGCATTTCGCTCAATGCGGACCCATTCTTTACAACAGAGTCCTCGAATTCGCTGGGAGGAGTATCCCAGGAGTGACAGTGAGAATACGTATGCGATCCCAGCTCATGCCCATCATCCAGTGTCCGCTTCAGATCGTCTAAAACACAGATCGGACCCGACGGCGAATCCTGGCCCATCAACCCAAGAGCCACGTAGTACGTCCCGCTGACATGATGGCGCTTGAGAATTGCGCCTCCGCAAAGCAGGGCTGAGCGTGGGTAATCATCGAAGGTAAACGAGATCAGCGGCTTCGTCGGCCGGACCGCAATGCGCTTTTGGAAGAGGGCGCTGGCCGCATTGCGCTTCACATATCGGACCACGCGCTCGCCGAAACCGACGCTCACGGCCTGCTCCCGGTGGACGGCTCGCCCAAATCCGCTGCCATTCGCTGGCTGCCGATGCGATGTGCGACGACATACGAATACAGCTTCCGCGCAAAATCGTCCGAGAACAAACTCGCCCCATCGGCGTTCAGATGCTGAGAGTTGTAGAACAGGGCGCGGTTCCCGTCATAACTCCAGTTGCTGTAATCCCAGATCGGCACCTGATACTCCGCCGCCAGATCGTGAAACTCCGCGAAGATTGCCTGCCGGTTACTCGTCATCTGCTGCATTTCGCGGTATTCCGGCGAGTAGACCAGGATGAGCGGAATGCCATTGTCCCTACAGGTGAGAATCAGATCGCGCAGCGCTCGAATGCCCGCGGGTTCAATCGCAAAGGCGACTCCGTTGGGATGGCTCTCTTTGTATTTTTCAAAATCGTCGGTCCACGTCTTATGCCTGGGGCTGAATCCCAGATAAAAGTCTTCCCGGGGATTGACTCCTGCCAGCGCTTTGAGCCCCGTCACCCAGTTCAAATCCATATCTTCGACCACATAGCCGTACAGAGGCACGTAACGACTCCGGTACAGCTCTGGATCGATGGCGTGCAGCGGCTCGTAGATTTCCTTGTCGTGCAGATACGGGATGTACAGAGCCGGATCATAGATTTCTCGGCTCATCACGAAGGTAAAGGCATCGAGGTTGTGCACGACCAGCAGCGGCTTCCGGTTGTGCTCCAGATAGGCCCGCAGCACCGCCAGCTCGACGTCAGTCTGCGTGCCGGCGCGGCCGAGATTGTAGGCGCTCAGCCCCGTTGCCGCCTCGATCGCCCGCGGATCATAGTGATAGGCGGCGCGTGAGGACCCTGAGATCACGATGTCCGCGTTCACGCGTCCCTGCATCACCCGGTTCCATGCTCCGTACGACGAGGTTTTCACGCTGCGCAGTCCGGTGCTGATGAGCGCTCCCATCAAAACGGCTGCGGCGATGAAGAGCGCGCAGAAAAACGCAAGGCGCAACACAGAATCGCGGGGGCTTACGGCCGAGGCGGTATCGCCCAGCCTCCGCTCTCGTTCCACCTCGGCCGCCACCGAGTATTCCACCTCGCCCGGCACCGTTGTCCCGTATGCAAACTCTTTCATGGCTTCTTCAGAACTGGAAGTAAATGAACTGCATCTTCCGGTAGACACCGAACATCACCACTGTCATCACCATTCCGATGTACACAGCCCAGCGAGCCGCCATCGGCGCGCGGCCGACAAACTGAGGAATGGAGATGCGCCCCCCCTGCAGCAGCTGACCCGCCTCGAGCACGACCAGCGAAGCCACCGCGACAGGGAATTGCCGGAGCAGGAAATGATCGGTGGAGAGCTGATGAAAATTCCACCCGCGTCCGAGATGCCCTGCGATGTAGGCCACGTCTCCCATGTTCCGGGCGCGAAACACAATCCACGCGGCGCAGGTCAGAACGAAAGTGCTCAGCAGCATGATGGTTCGCCGGCTGACCGTGTTCGCATTCAGATCGAAAATTGCAAAGAATCTGTCGCGCCAGCTTTTGGTCAGCGAACCAAGAACCAGGTACACGCCGTTCAGAGCGCCCCAGATCACATAGGTCCAGTTGGCGCCGTGCCACAGGCCGCTTACGGTGAACGTGATGAGCAGGTTCAGAATGTGCCGTGCCTTGCCGACCCGCTTTCCGCCAAGAGGAATATAGACGTAGTCCTTGAACCAGGTTGAAAGCGAAATATGCCAGCGCCGCCAGAATTCCGAAACGGAAAGCGAGTAGTAGGGCGTTCTGAAATTCTCCATCAGCCGGAAGCCCAGCACCTGTGCCGCCCCAATCGCAATATCGGAGTATCCGGAAAAGTCGCAGTAGATCTGATAAGCGAAGAACACGGTGGCCACGCTGAGTTGCAGCCCGTTGTAGTTCTGCGGAGCTCCGTAAACGTCGTTCACATACAGCGCCAGACGATCAGCGACCACCAGCTTCTTAAAGAAGCCCCAGGCCATTCGCTTCAGTCCCGCTGTCACATTGACGTGATCGAAGGTGTGCCGCTCCCTGAACTGATGCAGCAAATTCTGCGGCCGCTCGATGGGACCGGCAACCAGCTGCGGGAAGAACATGACGTAGGTTGCGTACGTCACGAAATCCCGCTCCGCCTTCTGATTGCCTCGGTAAACCTCTACCACGTACGCAAGGCTCTGGAAGGTATGGAAGGAGAGCCCGATCGGCAGGATGATACTGATCAGCGGCGTCGGCAGGTTCCATCCAATCAGGTGCGCAGCGCCAACAAAGCTGTCCACGAAGAACGCGCAGTACTTGAAAATGAACAGCACCGTGCACGTGCTGATGATGCTGACCAGTAAGAGCGCATGCTTCCTGCCCTCCTCACTGGCTCGTTCGATGTAAATCCCCGCTGCATAGTCGATCAGGATCGTGACAAGAAGGATGAAGATATAGGCCGGAATAAAGGCCATGTAGAACACACAGCTTGCCGCCAGTAGCCACAGCGTTCTCCACCGCTGAGGCAGCAGGAAATAAACCGCCGTCACCAC
>DATGJK010000212.1:0-2377 GCA_035295245.1 Acidobacteriaceae bacterium | reverse complement strand
TCCGTGCTCCGGACGGGATTCGTGCCCAGGACTTGCCGAAGCTGGCTCTGCGAGACGTGGCGCGAAACTTCACATGGCCGCTCGACATCGGCACGTACGCATCCGATTTGGCCCCGGGCGCCTGGACTCGCGTGCGCATTCCGCTGAATGCCTTCCGCACGGCATCACTTCATCCTTTTCAGCCTCACCGCGTGAATGCCCTTGTGTTCGTCCAGGGAAGAGCCGACGCCGCACCGCACACTCTCTACCTCGACGACATCCGCATCGAAGACGATCCTCCTGCGGGAGAAACTGCGCCGCCGACCCCGCAGAGTGTGCAGGCAAAGGGGTATGAGCGCCACATCGACATCAGCTGGCACCCGGTCGAGGATCCAAACCTTGCGCAGTATGTCATCTATCGATCGGAAGACGGCCAGAATTTTCGGCCCATTGGCGTGCAGCGCCCTGGCGTAGACCGGTTTTGCGATTACACCGGCGATCCGGACATGACTGCGTCGTATCGTGTCTCGGCACGAACCTCTTCTCTGCTCGAGTCACAGCCGTCCACGCCGGCAACTGCTTCGACGCACCCGATGACTGACGATGAACTGCTGACGATGGTGCAGGAAGCTTCGTTTCGCTACTACTGGGAGGCGGCCGAGCCTCATTCCGGCATGACGCGCGAGAGCCAGCCCGGGGACGACGACATGATCGCCCTGGGGGCCAGCGGCTTTGGAGTCATGGCCATTACCGTCGCCGCGAATCGGGGATTCATCGCGCACGAGCAGGCGATCGATCGCCTGCTGAAGATCGTTGCTTTTCTGGAACGTGCGGATCGCTTCCACGGCGTTTGGCCTCACTTCCTCAGCGGCAGCACCGGGCACAGGCTTCCCGTCTTCGACATGTACGATGACGGCGCAGACCTGGTGGAGACTTCCTTCCTGATGGAAGGGCTGCTGACCGCGCGCCAGTATTTCAAAGCGGATGGTCCGTCCGGTCGCGAATTGTACGACCGCATCACGCAACTGTGGCAGGGGGTGGACTGGGAGTGGTTTCGCGCCACTCCGCGGCGCGATGCCCTCTACTGGCACTGGTCACCGGAATACTCGTTCTACATCGCCAACCGCCTCACCGGATGGAACGAGGTCATGATCACGTATCTGGAGGCGATCGCCTCGCCCACGCACTCAGTCCCACCCAGCCTCTATTACACGGGATACACCGCCGAAGGCACGTCGCACGTGTATGGCAAGCGGCATTTGTACTATGGAATTCCGGTCGATATGGATTATGTCCCTGGCTCCCCCGGGCCGCTGTTCTTTACGCAGTATTCCTATATGGGATTCGATCCGCATGGCTGGCGCGACAAGTACACTGATTACTTCGTGAACAATCGGAACGAAGCGCTGGTAAGCCAGGCCTACAGCGAAGCCAATCCCCTTCACTGGAAGGGCTACAGCGCAGACTGCTGGGGCTTGACCGCGGTTGACGGCCCGAGCGGCTACCGGGAATACAAGCCATTCGTTACCGACGACGGCACGCTGGCGCCAACAGGCGCGATGAGTTCCTTCGCATACACGCCTCAGCAATCCATGCTTGCGCTCAGGCACTTCTATCGCGATCTGGGTGCGCAAGTGTGGAGCATCTACGGTTTCCGCGACGCGTTTAATCAGCAGCAGAACTGGTATTCCGCGATCACGATGGGCCTGAACCAGGCGCCGATGGTGGTGATGATTGAGAACGAGCGAACCGGGCTGATCTGGAAGAACTTTATGGCGAACCCGGAAATCGGGATCATGATGGCGAAGATCCGGGCGTTGCCGAGGAGCGGCAACGGGCGAACTCCAGAATCGGCAGACAAGCAATAGGAGATCGAGATCGCTAAGCGATATGCAAAACGGAACCAGGGGGCGCCAGGCAACAATGTGAAAAGCGTCCTGGGGATGAGGCTGCGCGAGCTAGCCGCTCATCTGGAACTGTCGCCATCGACGGTATCGCGGGTGCTCAATCATCGCGGTGGTGAGTTTCGCATCGCCCCAGCAACACAGGAACGAGTAATGCGCGCGGCGGCCTCGTTCAATTACGAACCGAACGCCTTTGCCCGCGGTCTCCGCAAGCGGCGCAGCTTCACCATCGGGGTCATGGTGCCGGAGATCAGCGAAGGTTACGCGGCCACCGTGCTGGGTGGCATTGAGGATGCCCTGCTGCAGGAAGAATTCTTCTATCTGGTCGTCAGCCATCGCCATCGGCCAGACCTGCTCCAGGAGTATCCTCGCCTGCTGCTCTCGCGCTCCGTCGAGGGGATTATTGCGGTCGACACTCCAATTGCAGGGGAGTTGCCTGTGCCGGTGGTCGCTGTCTCGGGTCATAGCCGGAATAACCGCGTGCTGCGCATTGA
>DATGJK010000211.1:0-7618 GCA_035295245.1 Acidobacteriaceae bacterium | reverse complement strand
TGCGCAGCACACGAAGCGAATATCGGATATCCGCCAGCAGCGTCTCGAGCCAGGCTCCGCCCAGCGCTTCGTGGCTCTCCTCACGGAATTTCTCCACACCGCCGAACTCAATCCTTGCCTGCCGCTCGGCTTCGGCCCGGCTCAGCCCCTGACGCTCCAGATCGTCAGCGCGCAGCGCGATATGCTCGCGCAGTTCCTCGGACACTTCCTCAGCGAGCACATCACCGCGGAAAAACTTGCTGCTAACCGACCGCAACCACGCTGTGATTCGCATCTCCGCCCCCGCTATAGCAACGATCCGCTGCCCTTACACTTCTTCCGGCCGAGCTGCCAGAGCCGCTCCAATCGCCTCTGCCAACCGGTTCCAGCCTTGCGTTTCTTCTTCCAGGCGCTCACGGCCTGCCGCAGTCAGCTCATAGAACTTCGCGCGGCGGTTGTTGTCCGATGTTCCCCATCTCGCATGCAGCAGGCCCTGGCGCACCAGCCGAAATAACGCCGGATAGAGCGCGCCCTGCTCGACCAGCAGCGCCTGGCCGGAGATCTGGGCGATTCGCAGCAGAACGCCGTACCCGTGCAGCGGTCCCAGCGAGACTGACTTCAGGATCAGCAGATCGAGCGTGCCGGGAAGCAGTTGCGCCTGTTCGCCCATTCCGGTGCCCTCCTAACATGCTTAGGGAACATAGCTCGTTCTCTCCTAAGCTGTCAAGGGGAAAGGCGAAGCTTTTGCTTGTCGTTGGGATTGCGAAAGCCTCAGAGAGAGCGAAGTCAGAGCCGAGCGCCCGGACGACCACTCCCGCCGCCAAGCCGGTGTGAGATTTGTCACAGCCCACGCCCCGCCGCAGCACGGAAGATCAATATGTCTTCCCGGCCCGCACCTCCTCCCCAGCCGTTCCGGAGATGCGACAATCAGAAGGACGTCTTCCTATGCCCGCATTTGGCAGTTTTTCTCTTCTCGTGGCGCTGGTTCTCAGCGCCTGGTGCCTCATCGCCGGAGCTGTTGCGCTGCGTCTGCTGTCCACGGGCCAGCAGGCAGCCATCTCGCCTGAGCGCCTGGCCGAGACCGCCCGCCGCGCCGGCATCGGCAGCTTTATCGCCACTTCCTGCGCAGCGTTCGCCCTTGTCTGGGCCGCATTTTCCAATGATTTTTCAGTCGCCTACATCCTGCAGCACTCCAACCGGGCCCTCCCATCGGCCTACAAGTTCGCGGCGCTTTGGTCCGGACAGGAAGGCTCTCTGCTCCTCTGGGCGTGGCTGCTGACCGGCTACGGATTCGTCCTGCGCCTGCGTCACAAAGTCGACGTCACCCTGACCGCCTACGCCTCCACGATTCTCGCCGGCATTCAGGTCTTCTTTCTGCTGCTGGTCAACTTTCCGGCGACGCCCTTCTCGCTGGTTACCGGTGCGATCCCGCCCGACGGCAATGGCCTCAACCCGCTGCTGCAGTATCCGGAGATGGTCATCCATCCCCCGATGCTCTACCTCGGTTACGTCGGCTTCTCCGTGCCCTTCGCCTTCGCGCTGGGCGCGCTGATGATGCGCTACCCCGGCGAAAAGTGGATCCACATCACACGCCGCTGGACGATGGTCACCTGGCTGTTTCTGACCGTTGGCATCTTCCTCGGCATGCACTGGGCCTATAACGTCCTCGGATGGGGCGGCTACTGGGGCTGGGACCCCGTAGAAAACGCCTCGCTGATGCCCTGGCTCACCGGCACCGCCTTCCTGCACTCGGTCATGATGCAGGAGAAGCGCGGCATGATGAAGTCGTGGAACGCCTGGCTGATCTTCTCCACGTTCCTGCTGGCCATCCTCGGCACGCTGCTCACGCGTTCCGGACTGGTCAGCTCCGTTCACGCCTTCGCGCAGTCAGCGATCGGCACCTGGTTCTGGGTCTTTCTGGTCATCGTGCTCGGCGTCTGCACGTTCACCTACATCCTGCATCGCGACCACCTCAGAACCGAACATCATCTGGAATCGCTGGTCTCCCGCGAATCGAGTTTTGCCTTCAACAATCTCGTTCTGCTGGTAGCCTGCTTCACGATTCTCTGGGGAACGCTATTCCCGGTTCTCTCGGAATACGTGCAGGGCTATCGCGTCACCGTCAGCGCGCCCTGGTACAACCGCATCGGCGTACCGGTCGGCGTTTTCCTGCTCTTCCTCACCGGCATCGGACCGCTGCTCGCCTGGCGCAGCACCTCCATGCGCAGCATCCGCCGCAACTTCGTCATCCCGGGCATTGCCGCGCTTGTCATCGCCATCGTATCCATCCCGCTCGGCGTGCATCCCTGGACCATCTTCACCACCGGCGAGCAGGGAGCGTTTTATGCGTGGATCACCTTCGCGCTGGCGGCCTTCGTCATCACCGCCATCTTTGCTGAGTTCTTCCGCGGCGCGCGCGTCATCCAGCGCCACACCGGACAGAATCTGCTTTCTTCCGTCGTCCAGCTCACGCGCCGCAATACGCGCCGTTACGGCGGCTACATCGTGCATTTCGGCGTGGTGCTGATGTTCATCGGCTTCGCGGGCCAGGCGTTCAACACGAGCAAGCAGATGACGATGAACTTCAAGCAGAGCATGTTCATCGGACCCTACCGCATCGAGTGCGAAGACTTCTCGCAGGACACGAACGCCAATTACGACACGACGTTCGCGATGCTGAACGTCTATAACCGCAGCGGCAAACTGATCACGAAGCTCGCTCCCGAGCTGCGCTTCTACCAGGCGAGCCAGCAGCCACAGACCATGGTGACAAACTACTCGACGCCGGCCTGGGACCTGTACGTCATCTTCGCCGGCACGGACCCCTCAACGGGTCAGCCGGTCATTAAGGCCTTCCTCAATCCGCTGGTCATGTGGATATGGATCGGCCTCGTCATCACCGTCATCGGTACGGCCATCGCTCTGGTTCCGAACCTCAGCGCGGCTCTCGCCTCGCAGCGCGTACGTGTCCCGGCAGCCATTCCGCAGGACGTGGTCGCCGCCGGAAAGGCGGGTGACTGATGCGTCGCCTCACCAATAAGATTGCGCGATTCGTAATGGCCCCGCTGATTGTCGCGCTTTGCGTCGTGGCGCTGGGTTCGGCCGACACGCAGTCACGTTTCGACAGCATCGGCCACCGCCTGATGTGCGCCTGCGGCTGCAGCCAGGTGCTGCTCGAGTGCGACCACATGGGCTGTCCCAACCTGGGCCAGGAAACCGCTGAGCTGCGCGCGGCCATCGCCCGCGGCGACGGCGATGATGTGATTCTGACCGCCTTCCAGAATGAGTACGGCCCCACCGTTCTCGCCGCTCCATGGCTCTCGCGCTTCAACATCGTCGCCTGGATCGTTCCGCCTGCCCTGCTGCTCCTCGGACTGGCCGGCACGTTCCTGCTGGTTCGCAAATGGCGCCTGCGCACGGTTCCGATGCCGGAGATTCCCCAGGACCTGCAGTCGACAGAGATCCGCGAGCGCATCAGAAGGGAAACTGAAATATGAGCACCATCGCCTCTGCCCTGCTGCTGATTGGCCTTTTCCTCTACGTCTTCTGGCCCGATCACAACGCCGAAGCGCAGCACGTGAAGACGCGTCTCGAGTACCTGCGCGAACGCCGCGACGTGCTCTACGACAATCTGCGCGACCTCAATTTCGAGTACCGCTCCGGCAAGTATCCGGAAGAAGACTACGCCGCGCAGCGCGCTGCCCTCGAAAACGAGACTGCCGACGTCGTTGCAGAAATCGATCTGCTGGAATCGCAGACCCTCACCGCTCCCGGCTCTGCCGCGCACATTTACTGAACAGGAACCCTCGCATGAAGCACCTCCGTACGTTCGCCCTGGCCGCCGCTGCCGCTCTTCCCATGTCGCTTTCCGCTGCCACGATTTCCGGCACGGCAATCGACAAGACGACCAACAAGCCCGCGGCCGGCGATACCGCCGTCCTGCTCGATCTGGCGCAGGGCATGAACGAGTCGGGACGCACCACCGTCGACAAACAGGGCCACTTCACCTTCACCATCACTGATGGCGGCACTCCCCACCTGGTCCGCATCGATCACCAGAAGGCCGAATATTACGGATCGGTCCCGCCGAACGCGACCACCGTCAACATCGACGTCTATGATGTGGCGCCGAAAGTGGATGGCCTGCACACCTACGCTGACGTCTCGCGCATCGAGACCAACCAGCAGGGTCTGTCTGTCACCGAGAGCTTCTTCATCCGCAACGAATCGAAACCGCCGAAGACGCAGTTCGGGCCAAAGGCTTTTGAATTCTACTTGCCGGACGGTGCCGTCGTTGAGGGAGCCACCGCGACCAGCACCAGCGGCATGGCCGTTGCCGCTTCGCCAGTCCCCCTCGACGGCAAGAACCACTATGCGTTCATCTTCCCGGTTCGACCCGGAGAAACGCGCTTCCAGGTCGGTTACCATATCCCGTACAACGGCAGCCTGAACCTGAACGCCAAAGAGAGCATGCCCACCGACAACGTCGCCATCATGCTGCCAAAGAGCATGAGCTTCAGCGGCTCCACCTTCCAACCGCTTCACGATGAACAGAACGAGCCCGGCATCAATACCTGGCTCGCCACGAACATCTCGCCGGAGAAACCGGTGGACTTCACCGTCTCCGGAACCGGTTCGATGCCCCGCGAACAGCAGGCTCAGGGACAAAATCAGCCCGGCCAGGGAATGGCTGGCGATCAGGGCCAGGGCGCCGCCCAGGGAGCGCAGCAGGCCAGTCGTCCCGGCGGCGGGCTTGGCAACCCGATCGACACGCCCGATCCGCTGAACAAGTACAAGGGCTGGATTCTCAGCGGCCTCGGGCTCGCGCTGGTCATCGCGGCGGGATTCCTGCTGCGGACCCGGCCGAAGCCGGCCGCCGCTGCCACGCCGGGGACACCCATGAATCCGCCGATTCCCGGACACTATGTTCCGGCAACCGCCAAAGCAGCGGCACCGGTAAACGGTCCGGTGTCGAAACCGGCTCTGCTGGCTGCGCTGAAAGAAGAGCTGTTTGCCCTGGAAACGGAGCGGCTGGAAGGCAAGCTGACCGAAGCGGAGTACGCGGAACTGAAGTCCGCGTTCGAAGTAGTGCTGCGGCGAGCGTTGGCGCGCGAAACGGTCGCGACGCGCTAAGCGGCTACGCGCTAAACCACGTCAGCAACAGGAGCAGGGCGGCTGCCGCTGCTGCGATCCGATATGCATACTCCTGCCGGCGTCTAACGCGCTGGGTGGGAGTCCTAAGCGTCTCCATGCTGGCCTCGCAAAGAAACTTCTGCCTGCTTAGACTCCAATATCGGCAGAATCGACTCGGAATGTGAATACTTCTTTTTGGGGAGGATGAGGAAAAGTCACCGCGTACTAACCTGCGGCCGCACGGCCTCGAGGGAATTCAAGAGGTCCCTGGGAGCAGCTTTTATGCGGTCTTTGCGATGCGGCGGGCCATCAGCTCGCGGACCAGATCCAGCATTTCTTCCGGAGGCAGCGGCTTGACCCGAAAGATGACGTCGAGGTCCACGTACTCCTCTTCAGCGTCGACCAGGCCGCTCAGCACCATCACCGGCATCTTCGGATACTGCTCGCGCAGGCGAGCGACAAATTCCGGACCATTCATTCCGGGCATCAGGTGATCGGTGATCACCAGGCTCACCGGGCAGTCCGTCCCGATCTCTTCAAGCATTTGCAGCGCTTGTTCGCCATCAGACGCGATGGCGACATTGCGGCCAGTGCGGCTCAGGATGACTTTGCGGGTTGCGGCCTGGATGGTGTTGTCGTCCACCAGCAGAATGTCGGCGGTCATCGGTATGGCTGATTCCTCAACTTCCCTTAGAGTTGCTTCCGTGCAACCGATTGCACTTCTTTCGGAGCCTCGGGTCCGGCATCTCTCTGGCCAGCGCGCAGCGCATCGCAGCCAACGCAAAAACCCCTTACAAAATCTTTTTACCTGCTCCTTTGGAACTATGCAATGCCCCCACCGTGGGATTCAGCCCTCCTTTTCCACTTTCGTACCGATTCCGGGCAGGAAAAAGGCGGAGGCCGAGGCCTCCGCCTGTTGAAGAATGGCCCTGCCTAGAACTGGAACTCGGCCTTGAACTGGATCAGACGAGGCGACGCATCCCCGCCCAGGAATGATCCCAGGATCGACGTTGGCGTGTTCACGGTGGACGTGATTACTCCCGCACCTCCCTCGACGTCATTCTGCGGCTGTCCAAAGTTGGGGTGGTTGAAGAGATTGAAGAACTGCGCTCCAAGCTTCAAGTGTGCGTCTTCCCAACGGGGGATCCCGAAGCTCTTCATCGCGTCGAGATCCGTATCGGTGTAGCCCGATCCGGTGAGCTGATTCCTGCGCTGCTGGCCAAAATCGCTCGCGACATCGAAGTGAGCCAGCCCGGCGCTCGAGTTCCCCGCTGCAGCAAAATCACAGGGATTGTCTACTGCCGCACCGCCGCCACAGTGGTTATTGAAATGGCTGTCCAGTTGTTGGGCAAACAGCGATCCGCCATAATTCGCTGGAGAAGAGCTGTCAATCATCGTGAAAGGAAGACCGGTGCTGTGAAACACCGTTCCACCGAAGGTCCAGCCGTCGGTCAGGACTTTGGGTCCCCACTTATGCGGAATCGTGATCACATAGTTGGCGCTGATGTAGTGCCGAATGTCGTAATCAGCATTGCCATAGTTTTGAGCCAGGTTATAGGGGTTTTCCGCCGAGAGCGGATCGCCGCTGAAGCCATCGAAACCGCCGTTGGAGATTTCGTCCAGAGCATGGCTCCACTGGTAATTGAACTGCAGGGAGATACTCTTTCCGCGCCGAACGAGCGAAGCTACCAGTGTGTTGTCGTTGGAACTCGCGGCGCTTTGGATGTCGGTCACCTGAGCGAATGACCCACTCGCCGCCGTTGCGGGCAGGCTTGTGCAGCAGACCGTTGACCCGTCGTAATACGCATTCACTCCGCTGTTCAGCACGGGCTCGTGGTATCCATGATTCCCCACGTATTGAACAGACAGAGCCGTTGCGCGGTCCAGTTGCTGCTCAACCGCCATGCTCCACTCTTCATAGGTCGGATATTTTATGTCCGGTTCCGAAGTTGCAAAGTTTGGCGCCGCGAATCCGATTCCCGCCGCCTTCAAAGTGCTGTAACTGGCTCCGCTGTTGTAGCCCGCCTTGAATGCAGCGTTCGAAGCATTTACCGCCTTCGCACCGCTTCCCGGCTGAGAAGGATCAAGGACATAACCTCCGGCTTTGAGATAAAAGGCCACTGTCGTTGGCGGGTTGGCCATCATCTCGTCCGCAACCTGGAGGGGCATTGAATCAGAGAACATCCCAAATCCGGCTCGAATGGTCGTATGGGAACCGGCGCCGAACGGCAGAAGTGCCACTCCCACTCGGGGCTCCACCGCAATCGTCTGGAGGCTCCGGAAAGCGGCATGCTGATTCGACGCAATCATCTTGTTGTACGAGGTAGTGGTGCTGGTTGACTTGGCTAAGCTGAAAAACTCCGAGTTGAAGTTTGCAAAGCAATTCGTAATACAGACCGGATTGGAGTTATGCTCCAGACGAACTCCATAGGTAAGAGTGAAGTTCGACCGAACCTTCCACTGATCCTGGGCATATCCGCCCATGCCATACCACGCAACCGGCTGA
>DATGJK010000210.1:0-7314 GCA_035295245.1 Acidobacteriaceae bacterium | reverse complement strand
ACGACGTAGAGCGTATTGGTCTTTGGATCAATGACGGGTGTGGACGTGACTCCCTGATAAGGCTGAATGGGCGCACCGGTGAGGGGCGTCTCACCGGATTTGAGGAGCGATGTCTTCCAGAGCGGCGTCTGGCTGCTGCTGTCGATATCGAAGGCGTAGACGGAGTCGGCTTCGGTAGCGACAAACATGACGTTGTGCTTCGCGCCATTGATGGTGAGGTTGGAGACGACCAGCGGCTCGCCGTAGACGTAACCGTCGACGAGATACGACCAGAGCCTGCCGAAGCTGCTGGCGTGCACATTGGATGGCGTGAGCGCGGTTTCCTGCGCGTTGAGGCCGGTGCGGTTGTTGTCCACGTGCCACGTTGGGATGGTAACGGCGGTCACGTTCGTGGCGGTGGTGATGGTGGCGGAGGCTGTCCCGCTGACCGTGTTGAGAGCTGCGGTGATCGTCGCAGATCCGGAAGCGACCCCCGTGGCGAGTCCTGCGGAGTTGATTGTGGCGACAGAGGTGTTGGAAGACGTCCACGTCGCGGATGAGGTGACATCAGCGGTGGTGCCATCGGTGTAGGTGGCCGTAGCTTTGAACTGCTGCGTTGAGCCGGCTGCGAAGCTCGCCGTTGCAGGGCTGATGGCGATGGATGCGACGGTACGCGCGGTGGAGGCGACGGTGATGGAAGCCTTTCCGCTGATGCCGCTCACCGTTGCGGTAATGGTGGCGGAGCCGGCAGCGGCGCCTGTGGCCAGCCCGGCGGCATTGATGGTGGCGACGGCGGTGTTGGAGGAGGTCCATGTCGCGGAGGGGGTGATATTCGCGGTCGTGCCGTCACTGTAGGTACCGGTGACGGTGAACTGCTGCGTAGCGCCCACGTTGATGCTGGCAGCCGCCGGCGCGACCGAGATCGATGACAACGTAACAGGCGGTGGCGCCGAGGAGACGGTGAGGGAAGCTTTTCCACTCACGCCGCCGACTGTGGCGGTAATGGAAGCAGAGCCTGCAGCCACTCCGGTGGCGACTCCGGCGGCGTTGATCGTGGCAACAGCAGTGTTCGAGGAGGTCCAGGTGACCGACGAGGTGATACTCGCGGTCGTGCCGTTGCTGTAGGTCCCGGTCGCGGTGAACTGCTGGGTGGCCCCGAGCTTGATGCTGGGGTTTGCCGGAGTGACGGCGATGGACACCAGCGCGGCGGGCGGCGGCGTGGAGGCCGAGACGGCGAGGGTGGTGGTCGCGGAGACTGCGCCGTCTGTGCCGGTAATGGTGGTGCTGCCCGCAGCGACCGCCGTCGCGACTCCGGAAGCGCTGATGGTGGCCACCGATGGATTGGAGGAGGTCCAGGTCGTCTGTGAGGTGACGTCGCCTGCAGTGCCGTCGCTATACGTGGCTACGGCCTGGAACTGCTGCGTGGCTGCAACGGTCACGGTGAGGTTCGCCGGCTTAATCGCAATCGAAGAGATCGTCGGCGCGACGGCGCTCACGGTGAGAGATGCAGAACCGGTGACACCATTCAGCTGAGCCAGAACCGTCGTGGAGCCGGCGGTCACCGCCTTGACGTGCCCGGTGGCATCCGCAGTGGCGACTGCGGTATTGGAGACCGCCCAGGCCGCAGACGAGGTGACGTCGGCGCTCGAGCCATCGCTGTACGTTGCTGTGGCTGTGAACTGCTGAGTGGCTCCCACTTTAACCGTGGCGGAGGATGGGGAAACGGCGATGGAGCTCACGGATTTGCCAGCGACGGCGTCAGGCTGGTGCGGAGAGCCGCATCCAGCGATGACGAACAGGCAAACGAGAACACCAGGCAGGGACGGAAACACAACGGGGCGGAGTGACTGCATACGCAGCCTTACCCCTGACATTTTGGAGGCCATATACCACGAAACTTCAGGGTGGGTTAATGCTGAGTGTATTTACTTTTGCGTTAACAGTCCAGACACAGCTTTAGCTGAAAAGAAACGTGAGAACCACGACAGCATGAAATCGTCGAGCAAGAAGAACTGCTAACTTTTGCAGTTTATTGCCGTTTATCGGCACCCTATGGCCATGACGGCTCGCATTGATTAGTTGAGCCGCGCGGCCACGAGGGTTGTCCCGAGGACAGCGCAGGATGCGCCGACGCTGCTCAGCGCGTTAAGAAATAGTAAACAGCCGGCGTCACGATCAGAGAAAGCGCCATGGAGACGAGCAGACCACCAATGACGGCGATGGCGAGGGGCTGGAGCATCTGCGATCCGGCACCCAGCGCAAAAGCGAGAGGCAGCATGCCGCTGATGGCGGCCAGCGCGGTCATGACGATGGGACGGAGGCGGCGGCGGGCGGCATGGAGCATGGCGTCGTGCGCGTTCTGCCCCGCAGAGCGAAAACGCTGATCGGCATCGAGGAGAAGAATGCCGTTTTTTGCGACGATGCCGATGACCATGATGAGTCCCATGAAAGAGGCGACGTTGAAAGTGGTGCCCGTGATCAGCAGCGCGACGATGACGCCGGCGGTGGAGAGGACAGAGGAAGTGAGCACGGCAATGGGCGCGGAGAAGCTGCGGAACTCCGCGAGAAGAACACCGAAGACGAGAACGAGAGCGAGAACGAGGACGCGCATCAGTTCATGGAAGGACTGCTGCTGCGTTTCGTAGGTGCCTCCGTAAATGACGCGGACGCTCGACGGGAGATGCAGTCCCTGGACGGCCTGCTTGACTCGGGCAATGGCGCCGCCGAGGTCGGAGCCCTCAAGACGTCCGGTGACAGTGATCAGCTGCTGCAGGTTTTCGCGCAGGATTTCGTTCTGCGGCGGCAGTTGCTGCACCTGCGCAAGAGAGCCAAGCGTAGCAATGTGGCCGGTGGCGCTGAGGAAGACCGTGTTCTCGATGGCATCGAGGCTGGTGCGGTGGGTATCGTCGAGGCGCACCCGGACGATGTAGGGTCGGCCATTGTCGATGAGCGGCTCGGGCGTCTCGATGCCGTCAAGGATGGAGGTGGCGTCGGCGGAGACTTCAGAAGTCGTGAAGCCGAGACGCGCAGCGAGTCCGGGATCGACCTGGAAACTGGTGGCGGGACCGCTGATCGTGTTGTCGATGCCATTCTGAACATCGACCACGCCGGGGACTTTGGAGATGGTCTCGCCGACGCGCGGGCCGAGCTGGTTGAGGAGATCGGCGTTCGTGGAGAAGAGCTTGATCTGAACAGGCTCGGGTGAGTTGGAGAGATCGCCGATCATGTCCTGCAGAACCTGAGTGAACTCGATGTCGAGTTCGGGCTCGGCGGCGCGGATGCGCTGGCGGGCATCCTCCATGACCTCATCGATGCCGCGGCTGCGCTTGTCTTTCAGCATGACGGTGAAGTCGCCGGTGTTCGCCTCAGTAACAGCGGCGAGGCCCATCTGCAGGCCGGTGCGGCGGGAGGTGCTCTGGACTTCAGGAAGCTGGCGCAGGATGCGATCGACGTGGAGCAGGACCCGGTTGGTCTCCTGCAGAGAACTGCCGGCGGGCATGACGTAATCGAGGACGAAGCCGCCCTCGTCCATTTCAGGCAGAAGGTCGGAGCCGAGTCCTTTATAGGCGAAGTATGTGCCGAGGAGCAGCACGGCACAGGCGGCCGCGAGCCAGAGCGGGCGGTCGAGCGCAGCGCGCAGAACGCGTTCGTGGAAGCGCAGGATGGGCGGCATGAGCCCGTGGTGGTGCTCTGAATCCGTGGCCCGGTCTGGGGAAAGCTGGTGTTCCCGAGCCTCGGCCGTAGGCGGGGGGTCGGCGGCAGCGCCCGACTGGATCTCCGCCACTTCGCCGGCGCGCGGCTTGACGCGAAGCAGATGCAGGCTAAGACCCGGCGTCCACGTGAGGGCAAGCGCGAGCGAGGTGAGCAGCGCCACGGTCATGGTGAGAGCGAGCGCGCGGAAGAAGGTTCCGGTGACGCCGGTGACGGAGATCAGGGGGAGAAAGACGACGATCGGCGTGATGGTCGATCCGACGAGGGGCGTCGTGATCTCATGCAAAGCTTTGCGGACGGCTTCGACGCGGTTCTCGCCGGATTCGCGGTGCAGGACGATGTTCTCGACGACGACGATAGCGTCGTCGATCACGAGGCCGACGGCAGCAGCGAGACCGCCGAGGGTCATGAGGTCAAAGCTTTCTCCGAGCAGCCAGAGGGCGATGAAGGTAACGCAAATAGTGACCGGGATGACCAGGCCGGCCACGATGGAGGAGGTCCAGTCGTGGAGAAAGAGGACAAGAATGATCGCGGCAAGGATGAGGCCGATGAAGATGGCATCGCGGACGCTCTTAATGCTGTCGCGCACCAGATGGGACTGGTCGTAGAAGGGCTGGACGTTGACGCCGGCGGGGAGCGTGCGCTTGAGGGTCGCCATTTCCGCGGCAACTTCGTCGGCAACGGCGACCGTGTTGCTGTCAGGCTGGCGCGCGATGTTGATGAGAACCGCGGGCTGCCCGTTAGCGGTCACGATCGTGTAGACAGGCTCGGTGGCGGGGCGGACGTCGGCGACGTCAGCGAGGTGGACGGGGACGCCGTTGGGCGTGGCCTTGACGGAGATTTGCGCGAGTTGCTGCAGGTTGTGCGCCTGATCGCCGACCAAACCGAGGATGAGCTGATGGTGGGCTTCGTAGAGGCCGGGTGACTGCACCAGGTTGGTTTGCTGGATGGAGGTGACGAGGTCGCCGATGGTGAGCTGCGCGGCGAGCAGCTTCGCCGTGTTGGGGACGATGTGGTACTCGGGGACTTGTCCGCCCTGGACCACCACCGTGCTGACGCCGGGGAGGCGGTTGAGGGGCGGCTTCAGCTCGTAGGTAGCAAGTTCCCAGAGGCGCGTCTGCGAGACGGAGTCAGACGTGAGGCTGTAACCAAGAATTGGAAATGTGGCGAAGGTGAGGCGGTCAACCCGGATCTGCGTCGTAGAGGGCAGACTCTGCTGGACACGCGCAACGGCGGCATCCACGAGCTGCAGCGTCTGGAACATGTTGACGTTCCAGTTGAAGAAGAGACTGACTTCGGCCGAGCCGCGGCTGGTGATGGAGCGTACGGTGGCGAGCCCCGGAACGCTGTTGACCGCGTCCTCGATGGGGCGGGTGATCGTCACCTCCATCTGCTCGACGGGCATGACGCCGTTGTCGACACCGATGACGATGCGAGGGAAATTGGTCTGCGGGAAAACGGCGATCGGAATGCGGAAGGCCAGGAATGCTCCGGTAGCCGCAAATACGATGGTGAAAAAGAAAATGCTGCGGGTCCAGCGCGGGAGCCAGAAGGAACTTTCCTGGGGAGGCGTACCGGTCACTTGTCGTCGTCTCCTGCGCCGGGTTTGGCGGAGCCTTCGTCCTGCTCGAGCGAGGTGACGATCTTCACTTTGGTGCCGTCGTCGAGACCGGCGGCCCCGGTGGTGACGACCTGCTGGCCGGCGGAAACGCCGCTCAGAATCTGCGTCAGGCCGTCGCCGGAGATGCCGGTGCTGACGGCTGTCTGGTGCGCGATGCTATCGCTGCCAACGACCATGACGGTGGACTTGCCGGAGCTGGCGATGACGATGGCGTCAGAGGGAACAACGAGGGCATTGGGCACCTTGCGGCCGTCGAGGGTGACGTGGACAGCGGTGCCGGGACGCAGTTGCTGTTTGGGATTTTCAAGGCGGACCCAGACTTCAACGGTGGTGCTGCCGGGATCGAGGGCAGGGCTGACCAGGGCGATCTTGCCGGAAACGGGATCCTGGAGGCCGGGGACCTCCACCGAGGCGGCATCGCCCTTCTGCAGCATTTGTGCCTGCGGCTGTGCCAAATGAATTTTGGCGAGCAGGGCCGAAGTGTCCATGACGGTGATGAGCGGCGTGCCGGAGGCTGCGGTTTCGCCGGCGTAAAGAGGCCGGTCGGTGACGACGCCGGAGATGGGGGTGCGGATCTCGGAGTAGCTCAGCTGGGCCTCGGCTCCCTGATATTTCCCGTGAGCGGATTCCAGCTGGCCTTTAGCGGCTTTGAGGGCGGCGGCGCGGCTGACCTGCTGCATGGAAGCCATGTGCTTCGAGGCGGTATCGTAGGCAGCCTGCGCCTGGACGAGAGCGGCTTTGGAGGTGTCGAGATCGCGGCCCGGGATGGCGCCTTCCTCGAAAAGCTTCTGGCGGCTGGTGACGATGGACTGGTTGAGCTTGAGGTTCGCCTCGGCCTGCGCCAGGTCGAGCTGCGCTTTCTGGTAATCCTCAGGGACCTGCGCTTTCACGTCAGTTTGGTAGGTGGCGTCGGCAGCGTCGAAGGCGCCCCGGTTGTCAGTGACGGCCGCCTGGAGATCGCTGTTCTCGAGCGTGGCGAGCAACTGGCCGACTTTCACATGGGAGCCGCGCTGGACGTAAAACTTCTTGACCGGAGCAGTGATTTTGGGAGAAATGGCGGCCTGGGCAATCGGCGCGAGAACGGCGTCGGCAACGACGTGCTCCGTGATGGGAGCGACGCGAGCAGCCGCAGCTTCGACGGAGACAGCGGTGGCGGGGGTCTCTTCCTTTTTCGAGCAGCCGGTGAGGAGGGCGACGGCAAGGATCAGGAGAAATGCAGGTCCTCCGCCACGTACGCGTCGTGTGCGCTTCCGCTCAGGATGACATTCGTTCTTCTGGAGCGCGGTCGTCATCTAGAGAACTCCGGTAAGGGTTTGCAGGTTGGCGCGAGCGACGTGGCTGCGCAGGATTCCGTCGGCGAGAGCGGCTTCGGCCTGAGCGAGGGCGGTTTCGGCATCGACTACTTCGAGGGCGAGGGCCTCGCCGGCCTGATAGCGGAGGCGGGTGAGGCGGAGGCTCTCGCGAGCGGTGTCAACGCTGGTGCGCAATGAGGCGACCTGATCGGAGGCGACGCGGGCCTCGTTGTAGTACTCATCAAGTTGCGCGATGAGCTGGCGCTGGGTGTTCGTCAGCGTGGCGCGGGCGACCTTTTCGCGAAGCTCGGCCTGACGGATTTTGTCCTGGGTCGCGAACCAGTCCCACAGCGGGAGGTTGATGGTGACGGCAGCGGAATATCCAAGATTGCGGGCGTGGTCCGGACCGGGGCCGTTAGCGGCGAGCTGCGGCGCGTTGATGCCGTAGGTGTAGTTCAGGCCGAGCGTAGGCAAATAACCAAACCAGGCAGCCGACGTTTCGCTTTGTGCGGCGCGCAAGGCGGCGAGCGCGCTGCGCAGGTCGGGGTTGTTATGGGACGCGGCGGCCTGGATGGCAGCCAGGTCGGCCAGCGGCGCGGCCTGCTGGTCTTCATCCGCGAGCTTGTAAGGCGTGCGCGGATCGGGAAAGAGCAGGACGCCGAGGTCGAGTCGGGCCTTGTCAGCGGCCAGCTGAGCGTCGGCGAGGTCGCG
>DATGJK010000209.1:0-5674 GCA_035295245.1 Acidobacteriaceae bacterium | reverse complement strand
CCGGTGAAGATCCCGGCAATACGAATCCCGCGAACAAGACGGCCCGCGAGCAGGCGTTTGCACGGCTGGTGAAGCTGCTGAAGGCGATGTGAACGGGGCGGGAGACGAGCGGCCTGACCTGGGACATTCGTGACTTGCTCGTGACTTGTTATTCTCGGGGGCATGGCCAGCGGTTCGCCGTCTATTCCTGATGCCGCCGACGTCATCCGTGTGCCGTTTGCCGAGCTGGTTGAGCGGCTGAGCGCGGTCCTGACGTGGGCCGGGTTCGATGCGGAGGACGCAGCGTTGTGCGCGCGCCTCTTCGCCGACACTACGCGCGACGGCATTTATACGCATGGGGTGCGGCGGTTTCCGCGGCTGATGGCGATGGTTCGCAATGGGGCTGTCCAGCCGAAGGCGCGCCCACTGCGCATTTCGAGCTCGGGAGCGCTGGAGCGCTGGGATGGCCAAAGCGGGCCTGGGAATTTGAATGCCTGGCGCTCGATGGAACGCGCCATCGAGCTCGCACGGCAGCATGGCATCGGCTGCATTGGCCTTGCAAACACGAATCACTGGATGCGCGGCGGCACCTATGGATGGCAGGCGGCAGAGACCGGGATGATCGGCATCTGCTGGACGAACACCATGCCCAACGTACCGCCCTGGGGCGGCACCACGCCGACGCTGGGCAACAATCCGCTGGTGCTGGCGGTGCCGCGCCGTTCCGGCGCGGTGGTGCTGGACATCGCGATGTCGCAGTTCTCCTATGGAGCGCTGGAGGCGTGGCGTTTGCGCGGAGAGCAGCTGCCGGTGGCCGGCGGCTTCGATGCCGCGGGCGAGCTTACGACCGATCCGGGAGTGATTGAAGCCATACGACGTCCCGTTCCCATCGGCTTCTGGAAGGGCGCGGGACTTTCGCTGATGCTCGATGTCATTGGCGCGATCGTTTCCGGCGGGAGGCTCACCGCGGAAATCCCCGCGGACTCGTTTCGGGAAACGGGTGTGTCGCAGGTGTTTGTGGCGATTGGCCCCGGCGAGCGGTTCGGGCGAGCGGCTGAGGAAGCGGCTGACGAGGCGATCCGGTTTCTGAAGTCCTCTGAAGCGGTGTCTGGGGCACGCATCCGCTATCCGGGAGAGGAGACGCTCAGGATCCGCGCGGAGAATATGGCGAGAGGCATCCCGGTGGAAGAAGCGCTGTGGGAACAAATCAGCCGGGAAGAATCCTGGTAATGGCAAACGGATGGACCTGCAGGGCACAACAGCGGCCGTCATCCGATCCAGACGCTTAACACAAACCAACAGGCCGGCCAGAACTAAGCCGTCAGCACCGAGGGAATTGCTGTCTTCCTATTCAGAATTGTTTTTCGCCTGGGATTCGGATCGCCTCAGCAGATAACTGATGCCTCCGACCCTGAACCAACGATAGCCGTACGGCTCGAGCAGAATGCGATGCGTTCCATGCTTCGTTGGCAGGCTGTGGTCTTCCGAAAGCAGATTCAGCAAGGCCTGATCAGAGCCCTTGCGACCGAGCCTGAGCTGCACCTCACACGGCGCGGCGCCTAGATTGTGGAGCAGTACGACGGAGTTGCTCCGCCATTGATAACGCATGGCAAGGACCTGAGCCGTATTGACCCGGAGAAAGGAAAAATCGCCCCAGCCAATCTCCGGGACCTCCTTGCGCATGCGAATAACGCGCTCCATCCAGTTCAGCAGCGAGTTGGGATCGCGGCGCTGTGTTGCGACGTTCACATGCTCAAATCCGTACGGCCCGTCGCTGATCACCGGCAGGACCGGTTTCGAGCTGACCGTAAATCCGCCGTGTGCCTCTGTCGACCACTGCATGGGCGTTCTGGCGCATTCGCGTTCCGGCAGACTGAGGTCGTCGCCCATCCCAATCTCGTCGCCGTAGCGAATGACGGGCGTGCCGGGAAGGGTCAGCATCAGGCTGTAGGCCATCTCAAGCCGGCGGCGGTCTCCCTGCAACATGGGAGCCAGGCGGCGTCGAATGCCTCGGCCATAGAGCTGCATCTCTTTCTCAGGACCGAAGGCCTTGAAGACGGTCTGCCGTTGCGCTTCGGTGAGCCTTCCCAGATCGAGTTCGTCGTGATTGCGCAGAAACTGACCCCATTGCGCGGAGGCCGGACGCGATCGTGTATCGTCCATCGCTTTCATCAGCGTTCGGCAATCGCCGGATGCCAGCGCGTAGAACAGATGCTGGTTCACATCAAAGTTGAAGGCCATCTGCAGGCGTTCGCCGGCCTCGCCGAAATATTCCATATCGTGTTTCGGCGTGACGTTGGCTTCGCCCAAAATGACCGCGCCGCTTTTTCGCCACGACAGGAACTCTGAGAATGACCGCAACATGTCGTAGTGCTCGATGGGGCGTTTCAGGTCCGGACCTTTTTGCGCGATCACAAAAGGGACGGCATCCATCCGGAAGCCATCCACGCCTAACTGGAGCCAGAACCCCATGATCTTCAGGATCTCGGCCTGCACATCCGGATGAGAGGTGTTCAGGTCCGGCTGAAAGTCGTAGAAGCGATGGAAATACCATTGACGAGCGGACTTCTCATATGACCACGTTGTCTTTTGCACTCCGGGAAAAACCATGCCCGTGTCGGCATCCCTGGGCCTCCGGCGAGACCACACGTACCAGTCTCGAAATTTTGATTTTGGATCAGAGCAGGCTTCCCTGAACCACGGGTGCTCGTTAGACGTGTGGTTCACGACAAGATCGATGATCAAGCGCATGCCGCGCTGCTTGCAGCCCTGCGCAAACTCAACGAAGTCGCCCAGCGTGCCGTAACGAGGATCAACCGCGTAGTAATCGCTGATGTCGTACCCGTTATCGCGGCCGGGGGAACACTGGAACGGCATGAGCCACAGCGCTGTGACGCCCATTCCCTGCAGATAATCGAGCCGACCGAGAAGACCCTGAAAATCTCCCACTCCGTCACCATTCGCATCCATATAGGTAGCGACTGAGAGACAGTAGAAGATTGCGTTTTTGTACCAGAGATCGTTGATCATGGCGCTTGCCGTTGGCAAAGTGCAATGGAGTACAGGGTTGGGATGCAGGATTTGAGCTGGTGGAAACGCGCGGTCATTTATCAGGTGTATCCGCGATCGTTTCAGGACAGTAACGGCGACGGCATCGGCGATCTGGAAGGCATTCGCGCTCGCCTCGACTATTTCGTCGATCTCGGCGTCGATGCGATATGGATCTCGCCCATCTATCCCTCTCCCATGGCCGACTTTGGATACGACGTAGCCGACTACTGCGGCATCGATCCGATCTTCGGCACCATGGAGGATTTCGATCACCTGCTTGAGAAGGCGCATCAACGCGGTCTTCGGCTGATCCTGGATTTTGTTCCGAATCACACGTCGGATCAGCATCCCTGGTTTGTTGCGAGCCGATCTTCCCGCGATAACCCCAAACGGAATTGGTATCGATGGCGCGACCAGCCGAACAACTGGCAGAGCCATTTTGGTGGTTCAGCCTGGGAGTTCGACGGCGAGACGGGACAGTACTACCTGCACGAATTCCTCAAAGAACAGCCTGACCTGAACTGGCGCAACCCGGCAGTGAAGGCGGCGATGTTCGACGCTCTTCGCTTCTGGCTGCGCAAGGGCGTGGACGGTTTCCGCGTCGACGTCATGTGGCTGATGATCAAGGACGACCAGTTCCGCGACAATCCGCCGAACCCGGCCTACGAAGCGGGTCAGAGCACCCGCAACAAGTTTCTGCCGGTCTATGACGCAGATCGTCCTGAGGTCCACGAGGTTGTTGCGGAAATGCGCGGAGTGCTCGAGGAATTTGGCGATCGCGTGCTCATCGGAGAGATTTATCTGCCCATTGAACGCCTGATGCACTACTACGGACGGGAACTTCGCGGCGCGAACCTGCCATTCAACTTTCAACTGCTGCAATGCCCGTGGACCGCCGACGATCTGGCGCGAACCATCGATGAATATTTGTCGGCGTTGCCGGCCGGGTCCTGGCCTAACTGGGTGCTGGGGAATCATGACAAGTCCCGGATCGCATCCCGCATCGGCCTGAACATGGCTCGCGCCGCAGCGTTGCTGCTGTTCTCCCTTCCCGGCACGCTGACGATTTATTACGGAGAAGAACTGGGCATGCAGGATGTGCCCATTCCTCCGGACGAGGCGCACGATCCTGCAGAGAAGAGACAGCCGGGAATCGGAATGGGCCGCGATCCGGAACGAACGCCGATGCCCTGGGACCCATCGCCGCTGTGCGGCTTTACGGACGGATTGCCCTGGCTTCCGATCGGCGAAGCAAACCGAGCTGTGAACGTGGAGTTCTCCAGGAAGGATCCGCACTCGATGCTTTCCTTGTATCGACACCTGCTGCAACTACGGCACGCAGAGCCGGCGCTTGTCTCCGGCCGTCTCTCCGAATTAAAGGCCGGCAATAGCGTAATCCAATTCGTCAGATCCGATGCCAGGAAGGCCTTCGGAATTGTGGTGAATTTGAGCGAGGAATTACGCAGGGTCGCGGTTGAAGCGGGTTCTATAGCTGCCTGCACCGATTTGCATCGCGTGGGGGAGCTGGTCAGCGATGGAGTAAATCTCGCCCCCGCTGAGGCCATGATCATCGAGGTTCGTGATGCAGCGACGAACGTAGTCATTGTCTGACTCCATCCTGATTTGCCGGATGGGACACGTTCGCAGAGCCGACGGTCATCTTTCCGCGAAGGCGGATATCGTCGGACGACGAGCCAATCTGCACATCGTAAACTCCCGGCTCGACGAGGAATGCGTGATGTGCGGTGTCATACCAGGCGAGCTGTTTCATCGGGATGCGCAAGTGTATCGTCCGTGCCTCGCCCGGCTGTAACTCGACACGCTGGAAGGCACGCAGGCTCCTGATTGGCTGATACGCGCGGCTCTTCTCGAGATGTGTGTAGAGCTGCGCGACTTCCGCTCCGGCGCGTTCGCCGGTATTGCGCAGTTCGAAAGAGATGTCTGCCTGTCCATTCGCGGAAACGGCGGGAGTGATCTGGAGATGGCTGTACGTGAATCGGGTATAGCTCAGGCCGAAGCCAAACGGATACAGCGGGAGTCCTTTGAAGTACTGATACGTGAATCCGTCGTTGACGGCGTAGTCGTTCGGCGGAGGCACATTGTCGAGGCTGGCGTAAACCGTGTACGGCAGATGGCCGCCGGGGTTATCGAGTCCGAAGAGAGCACGGGCGACGGCGGCGCCGCCCGTCTCGCCGGGGTACCACGCGCTCAGGATTGCGGGCAGATGATCCTGAGCCCAGGTGACGGCAAGCGGCCCTGCGGTCATGAGGACGAGGATGGTTCTGGGATTGGCAGCATAGACCGCTTCGAGCAGCTGTTCCTGTGCGCCGGGCAGTTGCAAATCGCGGCGGTCGTGCCCCTCTGTTTCGACATGCAGATTGGTGCCGAGGCACAGAACGACAACGTCGCTGCGGCGGGCGAGATCGACGGCGCGCTGCACCATCTGGGCGTTGTAAGCCTCGGTGAACCCGGTTCCCTGTTCGTAGGAGACCGGAACGCCGGTGCTCAGCAGATCCTTAAGCCCGGAGACGACGCTGATCTTGCGCGTGGGCTGGCCATAGTAATTGCCGGTTTCGTACTCGTCTCCGCCGGCAGGCCCGATGACGGCAATGGAGTGAATTTCTTCGCGCCGGAGGGGAAGAAA
>DATGJK010000208.1:0-2951 GCA_035295245.1 Acidobacteriaceae bacterium | reverse complement strand
CGGCCGTGTCAACGAGGCTGAGCAGGATTTGTCCCACGCGCTGCACTTCCGCCCCGATTCAGCCGAAGCTCATTTCCTGCTTTCGATGGTTCATCAGTCCCGCGGCGCCACTTTGAATCAGCGGCAGGAGTTGGGTGAAGTGCTGCGGCTGCGCCCGGGATATCTGGAAGCGCGCCTTCAGCTGGCCCGGGTGCTCCTGGCTTCCGGCGCAGCGCAGTCGGCGCTCGATGTGCTTACTGTTCTGCCTGACAATCAGAAAAATAACCTGGCCATCCTCACCCAGAAAAACTGGGCGTTCATCGCCCTGAAACAGCTGCCGGCGGCGAGAAAAGGAGTGGATGACGCGTTGAAGGCCGTTCGCCACCCCGACCTGTTGCTGCAGGACGCCTTTTTGAAAATGGCAGATAAAGATTACAAGGGCGCTCGCGCATCATTGACGGAGGCGCTGACTAAATCTCCCGAGGATTTGCGTGCGTTGCGTTTGATGGTCGGAACGTATAACGCCGAAAAGCAGCCGGCCGCGGCGGTTCAGGTTGTCCAGAATTATGCCGCGCAACACCCCAAATCCGCTCCCATCCAGGAACTGCTGGCCGAATTGTTCATGTCAAATGGCCAAAAACCCCAGGCGCGCGAGGCGTTGATGGCCGCAAAAAAAGCTAATCCCGGGTTCGTTACCGCGGATCTTTCGCTCGCCGGCTTGGACGCCGAAGAGGGCCATTTCAAAGAGGCTCTCAAGACTCTCTCCGATGTGCTCGCCCGGAGTCCCAACAATGCCGCAGCCCAACTTCTGCTAGCCGCGGTCGACGAAAAAAGCGGAAATCATACCGCGGCCGATGCGGCTTATCGCAAGGTGCTCCAGCTCGATCCCTCCAATATTCGCGCGCTGAATAACCTCGCCTATAATCTCGCCGAATACGACAATCAATCGGATGAGGCCCTGCAGTACGCTCAGAAGGCGTCCGAGCTCGCGCCCGACACTCCGGCCGTGGAGAATACGCTTGGGTGGGTTCTCTACAAAAAGGGTTTGTACAGCATGGCGCTGTCGCACCTCGAGAAAGCCGCCGACAAAGAGCCGAGTGCTCGCCGCAAGGCTCATGTCGCTATGGCTTATCTGAGGATGGGTGATCAGGATCAGGGGCAGAAGAATCTCAACGCCGCCCTGAAGCTCGATCCCAGCATTCCCGAGATTCAAGCCGCGCAGCAGATGTTGTACGAAGCGGAGCGGCGGTAACGCGCTTTGCTGCGCTTTTTATTTGATGCTCGCCTTTCCGGCAATCCTGACGGCGCCGGAGATCTTGACTGACGCTGAGTTCCCCGAAGTGGTGAGTTGGTAGGTCTTGCTGTTCGTGACGGATGACGCGTCGCTGACCAGCACGGTGAAATTGAACAAGCCCGTCTGAGTGGGCGTGCCCGCGAGAGTTCCAGCCGCCGATAGTGTCAGCCCCGCCGGCAGCGAACCCGCCGAAATATTCCAGGTAAGCGGAGACGTGCCGCCCGTCGCGGCGAGAGTCTGGTTGTACGCCGATCCCGCCGTCCCCCCTGGCAGCGGTGAGCCCGTCGTAATAATCGGGGCCGCATTTGTCGTGATGGAAAGGGCTCCGCTCGTCGCCGTCGCTGGTGTCCCTGCGCTGTCGGTAACTTGCACGCTGAGCAGCGATGGGCCGGGAGGTCCACTCAACGTTCCGCCGATCACCCCGGTCGAAGTATTCAGCGACAGACCCACGGGCAGCGATCCGCTTGATACCACCCAGTTCACGTACGGCGGTGTCCCGCCCGAAGCCGTCAAGGTCTGCAGATAAGTGCTACCGGCGGTGCCCTCGGGCAGTGAACTTGTCGCCACCGCCAGTGTGTTCCCGCTGAGAGCGGCCCAATCCGTGCCGTTCCAGAGGCGGCTATAAATCTGCCGCAGCGTCCCGTGTTTCACCTCGCCCCATGTCACCACCGGATTTCCACTCAGGATGGCGATCGAGGGGTGTTCGGCGGCTCCGAATGTGCTATCCATATTCAGCGAACCGCCCAGATAAGACCAAACCGTGCCATTCCACTTCGCGACAAAAGTCTGAGGCCTGGCTGCAATGTCTCCATAACCCGAGGGCAGCGCTGAGTAAGTGCTGATCCACGGCTGATCGTTGCCCGATTCATCCCAGGTTATGTAAATACTGGCGCCGTCGTTGGTCAGTTCTGGCCGGTAGACCCAGCCGTTGACTATGTCTCGATTCAGGCAGTTATTCGTGCATGACGTTGTGCCAACCGTGGTCCACGCGGTGCCGGTCCAGCGTCGCATATATAATGCCGCCGGCCCGGTGGCCGTTTTCTCCGTGAACGCCACATATAGACTGCCGCCCATGAACGTCGCCGACACTGCGGCCGCCCGGTTGGCTACGTTGATGTTCGCCGATCCCCCCTGGTTAACCCAGGCGCTGCCGTTCCAGCACGCCGCATACACCTGCCCCGCGGTTGTGGTGAGTTGGTTGGTGCCCGTTGCGATCATGTGTTCCTCCCACACCGCGCAAGGCTGAGTGCCGTTGCTCACGATGGAGACCGAACCCGCCACCGTCTGCGGATTGCCTGAGCTGGCTGCTCCAATTCCGTCACGATTCAGCGCTCCGCCAACTTGCACGAAGGCAGATCCATTCCACTGGTAAACCACAATGTAGACGCGCTGCGGCGTGGTGGTACGATTGTCCGCCTGACGCACTACAACATAAGGAACCCCGCTGACGTCCGCGATTTGGCATTGCCCTTGAGTAACTCCCGATACAAACGGCGCTGTCAAACCGCCGCTGGTCCAGCTGGTTCCGTTCCAGTTCTTCATTGCAACTTGATCCAGATAGATCGAGTTATTCCCCTGATGCCAGCAGGACCACGGGCTCGAATTGACAAGCGACAGATTCACTTCGCCGGTCTCCAGCTGCACATCCCCGGTTGCCATCGCGGTATATGTGGCCCCC
>DATGJK010000207.1:0-7518 GCA_035295245.1 Acidobacteriaceae bacterium | reverse complement strand
AGAATGCCGTTCCACCCGACCATGTACAGCGTCCCCAGCCCCGCCGTCATTCCCAACGCGTACGTCGAGAAGGTCACGCTGAGATTGTTCGTCATGATTCCGCTTGAGGCCGCCGGCGCCATCGAGTTAATCGACAGCGTCCACATCTCATGCTTGTTGATCTCAGCCAGCATCTGCGGCCCCAGCAGGTGCGTCATAAAGGCGGGACGCATCACCGTCAGCGTCGCGCCGAGCAGCGCCCCCAGCACCAGCAGAGATCCCGAAACGATGGTGTAGGAAAGCGTTTTCCGAAACAGCGCTGGGTATTCGTGCCGGAAAAAATGCCAGATCAGCCCCACGCCTTTCCGCTGCTGCGAATACACCAGGCTGTGTCCACGTGCGAGCAGCGCATTGAGTTGGGTCTGCAGGTTTTTGGCTGTCCGGTCCTGCCTCAGAGCCGAAAGATCGCCTGCAATTTGCCGATAGAGCAGCGCCAGCTCGCGCAACTCCTCATGGTTCAGGCTGCCGATTCCCGCCGAGCCGGCGCGGTCCAGCAGCACCGCCATGCGCTCCCAAAGAGATTTTCGCTTGTCGATCCAGGCATTGGTTATCATGGCAGGCTAACAGGGTGCGCCGATGAGCGATCTTCCGGTTGAACTGCGCGACCAGCTTAGCATCGATACCCCCGAATTGGTCTCCCTCGAATATCCGGTCGCCGGCATCGGCAGCCGGGCCATTGCCTGCCTCATTGACTACACCCTCCAGGGCATCGCCGGCGGCCTTATCGTGATGGTCCTGGCGTTCATCGCTATGTTGGTGCCGGCCTCGTCCGCACCCTCCGGTGGTTCCGTCGCTAAGTCCAGCCCCAGCGATGCATGGGCCACAGCCATCGCTTTTCTCATCCTCTTCCTTTTCCAGTGGGGATACTTCACTCTGTTCGAAACCTTCTGGAACGGACGCACACCCGGCAAGCGGCTGCTCCGGCTGCGCGTGATGCAGGCCAACGGCCGCTCCATCGGATTTCTGGACGCGCTCACCCGCAATCTCCTGCGCGTCGCCGACGGCATCCCGGGTTTTTATCTGGTCGGACTCATTGCCGTCTTCGCGACGCGCCGGTCGCAACGCCTGGGCGATCTCGTGGCCGGTACCATTGTTGTCCACGAGCAAAAGATCGAGACACCCCTGTGGGACGGGAATGGCGCCCGCCATCTCACCGCGGGATTGACCAGGGTTTTCCCGGCGCAAATGGCCCGTTCCAGCGGTATACCCGCGGACAAAGTGGGCCGGCTTACCGAGGCCGACCTGGAGTTGATCGAGAGTTTCAGCGCCCGCAAACTGGATCTGCCTCTGGAGACTAGCGCTGCGCTCGCCGCGCGGCTTGCGCAGCGGATGGCTGCGAAGATGCAGACCCCCCTTCCCTCCGACGTTAGCGCCGACACGTTTCTCGATTCGCTCGCCTCCGATATGCGCTCCCTGGGCAGGCTCGCTAAATCGTAATCAAAGTCCGGACGTTCGGACCCGGCTATTTATCCTGAACTGTGACTGCACGGCCATTCCTGCACTTCAGGATCACCTCCCGAAAGAATCTCTTTCGGGCCATTCTTCTGTGGCTCATTCTTGCCGTGGCGCTGACCTGGTCGCTGGCCGCGCTCCTCCTGGTCGCAGCCCGCTGGATCAACCCGCCCACCACTGCAGTCCACATCGAGCGCCGAATGCAGGCCTGGATTCATGGCAAGCCGTATCCCGACCATTACACTTTTGTTCCGCTGCGCCAGATATCGCCCAATCTCCAGCACGCCGTCGTTGCCGCTGAGGACGCGCGCTTCTATCAGCACCATGGGTTCGACTGGCAGCAAATCGAAATCGCAGCCGACGAGGACTGGGAAGGCCGTCGCCGGCGCGGAGCTTCCACCATTACCCAGCAGCTCGTCAAAAACCTATTCTTCGGAACGGGCCGTTCCGTACTCCGCAAGGGAGCGGAAGCCACCCTGGTGCCGGTCGCAGAACTGGTTCTCGGCAAGCAGCGCATTCTCGAGCTCTACCTCAACGTTGTCGAGTGGGGACCCGGCATTTATGGCGCAGAGGCAGCGTGTCGTCACTACGACGGATCCGCTGCCCGGAACGTCGATCGGGAGCAGGCTGCGCGGCTCGCGGCGATCCTCCCCGCTCCGCTCAAGCGACGGCCTGAGCGCATGAATCGATACAGCGCGATGATCCTGGAACGCATGCGCCAAATGGGCTGGTGATCCCGACTTGCCAGCGCCGCTCGTGCTGGACGGGAGTGGCCGGTCGATGTGTATGAGTCAACGACCACTCGGCTCGGACCTTACCAGCCGGTCTCTAAACATGAGGATCAACGCCGCGCCAACGGGAAGGGAAGTGTACACGATCCAGGGGCTGTATAACTCGGCGACAGCGCCTGACGGTGGGAACCCGATCCACATTGGCATGAATCCTACCGCTCCCGTCGTCCAATTGATACCGAGCCTCCCGACACCGATGAGGCAGAGGATGGCCCACCACCATCTCTTCTTACCAACTGGAACGCGGATGCACACAATTACGCCATAGACACTTACGGCAAGCGCCGCGAGAGCCAGAAACAGGACCCCGTAATGAGCCGAGTTTTTTCCGGCGAGCGTCAACCCATTCTGCCTTTCCACTGATTCGGGCAGCGCATATACGCTGAAGCCGGTCACACTGCTCTTGCCCGATTGCTGCTGCACCACGATCCTGGCGAGGAGCCACTGATCCGGAAACTCATACTCCAATGTGGTCGTGACCGTTCTCGACGAGTCGGGATGGTGCGCCACCAGATGTCCGACGGGTTTCACTGACTTCGCTGGCTGCGCCGGGATCAGGACGGCCATACCTTGTAACTTGTCCCGCAGGTCGTCAGTCCGCAACCCGGGATCGAGTCCCCTTTCGATTTGATCGAACTTTCCTTCCCGCAACCACTGAACCCATCGTTCGACCATCACCTCGTCTGCTGGAGGCGTGACCTTTTTCATAATCGCGGCTTGTACGTATTCAGCCGGTGCACCGGTAAACAAGAGGGGCGTGGGGACAACAAATAAAAGGACGACGACTATCGTCCAAACCGACGCTCGGCGCATGGTGATGACTCTCTACGACCGATCCAGTGATCTTTTGCGGCACAGTATAACGGGATTGGCGAGGCCTGCCCTTGGAAAGCTGACTGATATTGCTGAGTCATCGGCAATACGGACGGTACGAGGGCGGGATGGCCCGACCCAGCCGATTGATTCAACGTAAACCCGAATCTCTCGAATCGGTGTCAGTCCGTTGAGAAGAGGCGAGTCACCGGCGAACTCGTCCATTCCGGCTTTATTCCCTCCTTCCTGTTCCCTACTCCTGCCTCTGTCAACCCTTACTTCCGTGCCCTCCAACATTCCACGCAGCTTCCACGCCAGAAAACCTGAGCGGTTTCTGCTCTCAACGCGGTATCCTAAAAATAGAGAGATAAATGAAAAGGCTCAGCCGCCGCAGCTGAGCCTTCTTATTTGCATGACGCACTAAGAACTAAGACGAATCACGTCCCCTATCAGGGATAAACAGGGTAATACCCTCAGGGTATTACCCTGGAACCAAAATGCTTTGTGTTGCTTACACGAAGTATTCCCCCCAGGGGGTAGGGTACCCCGGGGGATCCGGTCGGAATGATGCTCAGAACCGCAGCGTGCCGGAAAATTGAAGAGCGCGGCCTCCCCCGCCGCTGGTCACATGGCCATAGTTGTTGCTGGTCAGGTCTGTGCTCGGATTGTCGAACGTTGGATGGTTAAACGCATTGAACGCGTCCACCCGCAATTTCAGGCTGGTCTGCTCGTGAATGGGGAAACTCCGCGCGAGCATGCCGTCAAACGTAACCGATCCTGGGCCGCTCCACGCATAGCGGGCCACATTGCCCAGAACCGGTCCGGTGGGGGTCACGAACGCTGTTGGGTCGAACCAGTTGCTGTGGGCGCCCACTCCCTTCAGCCGCTGGAAGGGCTTCACCTGGTCCGGAACCTGGGTATTGCCGGGGGCATTCAGCTGGTTTCCGCTGGCCGTGAAGTGCAGCGGGGTGCCGCTCTGGATATAGCTCAGAGCCCCAACTTCCCAGCCGCCGAGAAGCCACCCTCCCGCGCCGTTTTGCAGGTACGCTCTGTTCTTGCCAAACGGCAGCTCGTAGATGCCGCTGCCGGCCCAGGTAAACTTGCGGTTCCAGCTCACCAGAGAATAGTTGCGGTGTGGATCGATATAGAAGTCGAACCCGCCCAGACCTCCGCCGGTGGAGTTGAAGCCCATCCCCTTCTGCCAGGCAAAAGAGGAGTCAATCTGCAGTCCCTTGTTGAACCGGTGCTTCAGCCGCGCCTGCAGAGAGTTGTAGTTGCTGCTCAGTTGTTTCGGCAGCAGCTCGATGCTCGCGGTCGTCTTCCATGGCGGCTTGTTATACGGTTGTCCCGCCGCACCGGCGCCCGGAACCAGGCCGGCATTCAGATTCCAGTTTCCCGGAATTTCGCGGCCCTGGTTTCCAACGTAGGAGGCATCGGCGACCCAGCCTCCGAACTGCTGCTCCACCGTCAGGTTGTAGGACATAACATACGGGTCACGGTATTTCGTGTTCACGTAAACCCAGTTCTGATTCGGCAGCGTGCTCGCGTCGATGATTCCGGTGGAGGGAATGGGCACAACCGGCGGCGGCGGAAATCCCTGGGCCAGGGTCACCGGAGTGCCGTCCGTGTACAGCGCTGTCGTGTAGCTGCTGTTCGAGTTGAAGGCTACATTCTGACGAACGGGATAATTGAACGCGTAATTGTTGTCCTGAAAGGGAGTGTGGCTGATGCCGAAGCCCGTGCGGACCACGGTGTGCGCCGCCGCGCGCCAGGCAAGTCCAACCCGCGGCTCGAAGTCTGTTCCGTTGAACTGCATACCGAGGTTCATCGGCACGTTGCCGTACCCGGCGATATGCAGGCTGTTCGTCGCAGGAATGTACTGCGAGAACCAGCCCTTTCGCTCCGGAGTCGCTGGAGGATACAGCTCCCACCGCACGCCGTAGGTAAAGGTGAGCGACTTGGTGGCGACCCAGGTGTCCTGTACAAAGGCAAAGTACAGGGTCTGACGCCAGGAAGCGTAGTTCACGTTCACGTCGCGACCCACCTGGTTCGGATCGTCGATCAGGAAGCTCGCGAAATCATTGGCGAAGCTGGTCTTCGTCCCCGAGCTGCCAGTCTTGTTCGCCGTCTCGCCATCGCGATAGCGGAAGATCCCGCGTGGGCTGAAGGTCTGGCCCTGGCGCAGGTCGTCACGGACGCGGCGCAGCTCGAAACCCGCCTTGATGGAGTGGTTCCCGAAGATCTTCGTCCAGTTATTCACCAGGTCGATGTTGGTCTCGGCGCGCGCCCACGGAACGCTGGGACTGTAGCCGACCAGCGGCGTGGAGAGGCCGGAGATATCGATTCCTACCAAACCGCTCGTATAGGGATCCAGATTCACCCCGGGCACACCGAGGCTCGTCGAGTCATTTTTTCCGTAGTCGGACTGCTGCGCGATGTTTCGGTAGTGATCGATGCCGCCCCGGAACTCGGCAATCAGCGTCGGCGAGAAAACATGGGTGTACTCGACCGCTGGCGTCCAGATGGTATTGATACCCGTGCCCTCGAACGCGCTGGCGATCGGACCTCCCGCTGCTCCGAAGATTGGCTGCTGCACTGTCGTCCCACGCTGCCAGCTGAAGCGCCCGATCAGCGAATCCTGCCGCCTGAGCTGCTGATTCACCTTGATATCGAATGTGTTCGTGTCGTTAAAGAACCCGGTGTTCTTCTGGTAATTGTTCGTGAAACCTGCTCCGGCAACGTTCGGCAGGGGCACCAGAGCCAGTATCTTCTGCGGAATCGGCGCCAGCCGGCTCGGCGGAATTACATTGGCTTTGCCCTGATAGCTGAACTGCGTCCGTCCGCTGCCGTCAGAACTTCCCGTCGCGGGATCGTAGATATTCGTTGGCCCGGCGCTCAGGTCACCCGCTCGAAAAGCCGCAGTCGGCACGCTGATCAGATTGAACTGATTCTGGTGATTGCTGTACCGCAGGAAATCGCCGAAGAAAAACGTGTGGTTCTTAACAATCGGGCCCCCCACCGTGAACCCGTAATAGTTATTGGTGGTGCGCTGCTTCGCGCCTGTGTTATTGAAGTAACTGCGGGCAGCCAGTGCGCTCACCTGGTTGTATTCATAGGCCGCCCCGTGAAATTGGTTGGTACCCGATTTCAGCGTCACATTCGTAACGGCCCCGGCCGAACGCCCGAACTCCGGCGAATAGTTGCTGGTCTCCACGTCAACCGTCTGGATGGCCTCAGCCGGGGGGATATAGACCTGCAGCAAACCGGTGCGCTCGTTATCGTCGATTCCCTCGAACTGCAGGTTGTTCGACTCCTCCGATTGGCCATTCACCTGAAAGGACTGGGAGTTCTGCGCGTCAAAGAAAGAAGAGTGGTCGTAGATGGGGCGGCTCACGCCGGGGACCAGCGATTCCAGCGCCTGAAAGTTGCGCTGGGATCCAACCGGCAAATCCTCGACCTGCACGGCATCGATCTGCGCCGTCACGTCCGCCCGATCGGTCTGCAGCAGGGGCGCCTGACCGGTGACCGTGACGACCTGAGTCGCGGAGCCGGCCTGCAGCGTCATATCCACGCGGGTTGTGGTGTTGACCACGACCGTCACGTCGGTGCGCCGGGCTGCCTTGAAACCATTGGCGGTTACGTCGACCAAGTAGGTCCCCGGCGTAATAAACGTGAACTCGTAATTCCCGCTGCTGTTGGTTGCCTGGGTTGCAACCGCCTCGGTTTGCTGATTCGTCAGCTTGACGGTTGCATTTGGCACGACCGCGCCAGTGCTGTCGCTGACCGTGCCCACCAGAGTGGCGGTCACCGCTTGCGACCAGCTGTTTGATCCGGAGAAAACGAAGCTCGCAGCGACTGCTCCTGCGAGCAGACATCTAGACAAATTCATACCCCGGCCTCCTGGGGGAGATAGATTCCTGGATTGATGCTGTGCATCTGGCGATCGACGGGCCTTCGCACATCGACCGGTACACCTAGCCGTTGGGAGCAGTGGAGATGTTACCGGGTTGCACGCAGGTTGCCTGTTTAGCAATGCAATCAGAGTTGCTAGCGCAACCTGCATGCGGCTGCTCCGCCTCCGGCGGCCAGCATGGGGTCTGCGGACTTACCCCAGCCGTGCGTCAGCCGCATTGCGGTAGAGCATGACCGGCTGTCGCGCTGCCAACTGCAGTGTCACCGAGGACTCGCTGCGACTGAGCGCGGCCTTCTCGCGTCGGTCCGGGTAGAGCGCTGCGGCCGTGACTTCCGACGCAACCCAGCCCGAGGGCAGCCGTACGTTTACGGTCCGAGGCGTGATGGAGTAGCACGCGATCTTCGTTGCCGGGCCGCCCGCAACGATCACCGGGCAGAAAACTGCATCGTCCTGCAGCACGTCGGCCCCGTTGACGGCAATGCGGATGCTCTTCGACGCGAGACTGCTTTC
>DATGJK010000206.1:0-3338 GCA_035295245.1 Acidobacteriaceae bacterium | reverse complement strand
CGGTGCAGGTCGCGGGCGGGCACTACGATCTGGAATACCGGCACGCGTACTTCGCCGACAATCCGGCGGACGCCGTGAAATGGACGCCGGGCAAGCGCAATGCGCTGATCGATGCCATGCAGCACGGTTCGCCTGCGCTGTCGCAGGTGGTCTTTAATGTGCGGGTGCTGCCGGCAAACGATCCGGCGCTAAAGAACGTGTCGGCCGCACCGGGTCCGGCGGGAGCGCTGGCCGCCCAACTGAAGGGCCCGCGGCGATTCGTGGTGGACTACTGGATCGATCCGCGAGGACTGGATCACAAGACGCAGCCGGACGGCGGAGTGCAGTCGCAGGTGGAGTTGACCGAAGTGGCGTACGACGTGGATGGCATCCGCGTGAACTACGCCGACCAGGCGCTGAGCGTGACGCAGACGCAGGAGCAGGCGGCCAAGTCGCTGCAGGGCGGACTGCCGCTGCGCCAGCAGATCGACTTGCCGGCGCAGAATGTGTATCTGCGGGTCGGCATCCACGACATGCTCAGCGGGCGCATCGGCACGCTGGAGATTCCCGTCGCGGCAGGGAAGTAGCTGATTCCATGTGCGGGGCCGCGCGTGTCTTCGGAAAACTGACGCGTTTCCATCCCCTCCGGCATCTATACTGAGGCTCCGGGCATCCGCCAGGTCCGGACCAACATCATGCCAGTCGCCGTCGATTTGTTTATCCGCTACGGGTATTTGATTGTCTTCGTCTGGGTGCTGACGGAGCAGATGGGCGTTCCTGTGCCCAGCACGCCGCTGCTGCTCATGGCGGGAACGCTGACGGCCACGCACAGGATCCATCTGCTTCCGGTCCTGCTGGCGGCGCTTTTGGGGAGCGTGATCGCCGACTCGGTGTGGTACCTGCTGGGGAAGCGCTACGGGTCGGCGGTGGTGCGGCTGGTCTGCAAGCTGAGCCTCGAGAGCTCAGCATGCGTGCAGAAAACGGAACTGTACTTTACAAAGCGCGGCGCGGCGGCCCTGCTGGCGGCGAAGTTCATTCCCGGGCTGGGGTCGGTCGCGGCGCCAATCGCGGGGCAAATTGGAATGGACTACAGCAAATTTGTCTTCTTCGATGCGGGCGGGATCCTGTTGTGGAGCGTTTCGGTGACGCTGGGCGGACGGTTCTTCGGGGATATCCTGAAGCGCAATCCGCAGGCGTTTTCGACGGCGGCGCACTTCTTTGGGGTCATCTTTATTGCGCTGCTGGCGGGGTTTCTGACGTGGAGAATGCTGCAGCGGCGCGCCTTTCTGCGCTCGGTGCGCATGGCGCGGGTTGAGCCACAGGACCTGAAGCGCATGATGGATGACGGCCAGCCGGTCTTCATCGTGGACCTGCGGCATCCGCTCGATTACCTGCCCGATCCGCGAACCCTGCCCGGGGCTCTGAGTCTGACGCCGGACAAGCTGATGGAGCACAGCGAGCGCATTCCGCGAGACCAGGAGATCGTGCTGTTCTGCACCTGTCCCAGCGAAGCGACCGCTGCGCGCATGGCTCTGGCGCTGCGCAAGATGGGCATCCGGCATGTGCGTCCGCTGCGCGGCGGATACGACGAGTGGAAGAAGCTCGGGTATCCGCTGGTGGAAATTCAGCAGACGACGGCGGCGTGAAGGCGGTTGTTCGTTGTTAGTTCCTGGTTCTTAGTTGTTGCCGCCATCTGCTGACCGGCGATTCTTCCTTTTCAAAGCCTCTTAGAGTGAGCGGAGCGCGTTGCAGGCGCGCTCCAGATCCTCGTCGCGTTTGGCGAAGCAGAAGCGGAGAAGGTTCTCTCCGCGTCCCTCAGCAAAGAAGGCAGTGCCGGCCACGGCAGCGACTCCGGTCGAGCGCAGCAGGTTGCGAGCCTTGTCGCGCGCGGTCGCGCCGGGGAGCGAGATCGTATCGGCGAGAACATAATACGCTCCGGCCGGGATCGATGGAGCCATGCCGGCGTCGGCGAGCGCGCTGCAGAGCATATCGCGTTTGACCTGGTACTCGGAGGCGAGCGCCGCGTAGAAGCTGTCGTCCAGCTGCAGCAGCCCGGCGGCGCAGGCGTGCTGGAAGGGCGAAGGCGCGCAGACGTAGACGAGGTCGTGGAAGTAGCTGATGGCGGGCATCCAGCGAGGATCGGCGGCGAGATAGCCGATGCGCCATCCGGTGATGCTGAAGGTCTTCGAGAGCCCGGAGATGGTGATGGTGCGCTCGGCCATGCCCGGCAGCGTGGCCAGGCTAATGTGTTTCGTGCCGTCGTAGAGGAAGTATTCGTAGATCTCGTCGGTGAGGACGAAGAGATCGTGCTGCAGGGCGAGGTCGGCAACGGCCTGCAGCTCAGCGCGGCTGAAGACCTTGCCGCAGGGATTCGAGGGCGAGTTGATCACGATGCCGCGCGTTCGCGGCGTGACAGCGGCGCGGAGCGCGTCGAAGTCGAGGGTCCACGTGGGGGCCGGCATCGGGACCGCAGTCGCGTTGACGCGCAGAGCGCGCAGCGTGTTGAGGTGGTATCCGTAGAAGGGCTCGAAGAGGATGACCTCATCGCCCGGTTCGAAGAGCGCGGTGCAGGCGGCGTGGAAGGCTCCGGTGGCGCCGGAGGTGACGAGGATCTGCGAGTCAGGGTCGGCGGTGAAGCCGTTATAGCGGGAGAGCTTGTCGGCAATGGCGGTGCGCAGGGGCGCGATGCCGTCGGCACGCGTGTAGATGTTGTAGCCCTGCTCGATGGCCTCGATGGCGGCCTTCATGACGGGCGAGGGGACTCCGGTGTCGCAGACTCCCTGGGCGAGATTGATGCCGCCCATGCGCTCGCATTCGACGGTCATCGCGCGGATCTCGGACTGGACCAGGCCAGGGGAGATGGCGCTGAGGCGGAACTTGTCGGCAGTGGCGCGCATAGTTGTTAGTTGCTAGTTGCTAGTTGTCAGTGATCGGTTGTCAGCGATCAGAGCCTGTTCATCGCCTTCCCCCGGGGGATGATTTCTCTATTTTTTTCATCAGACTCCGATAAGCGTTTCATTTCAAACGATCTGACGGGTCATCATCCGTGGGGAAGCCATTGAAAGTAAAGTGACTCACTTTAGCTTCAAATGCTTGCGAGTGCGTGCCTGAAACTCAGGGCACAGCAGAAGAGGTTCGCACCTCGCGAATTCTCCCCCTATTTTCAGAATAGCAATTCGGGCGGGATTTCCTGCCAACTTTGTTGGGCCGGGTTGTTGGGGAAGCGATGCCGAATCAGCGGCCATTACGTTGGTGCGGCGTGCAGCGGCTTGACACTTTTTGCGGGCGTGTCAGGTTCCGGCAATCTGGGGATACGAAGCGCGCTTTGATACCATTCGGGCGGTGCTTCGCACTCGGCG
>DATGJK010000205.1:0-3634 GCA_035295245.1 Acidobacteriaceae bacterium | reverse complement strand
GGGCAGCCGGATCTCTCGGCGCCAGCAGAGGAAGAGCGCCCTCGATCCGGGCGCTGAGCGGCAGTTTACTCCAGCTTGAACACCAGCGTTATCGTGGTTTGCGCCTCAACCGCCGTGCCGTTCAGCATAAACGGCCGATACCGCGCCCTCTGGACGGCAGCCAGCGCAGCCCCCGTCAGCAGGGCAGGGCCGCTCACCACATGCACATAGCGAACTCTCCCCGTCGTGGTAATCGTCGCTTCGACTACGACCGTTCCCTGAATGTGCGATTCGCGGGCAATATCCGGATAAGCAGGCTGGATAGGAGCAAGCAGCCGTGCGGCAGCCACTCCCGAGGAGACGCGCATCGGTCCGCTGGGCGCCTGTTCGACCCGAGGTCCGGTTGTCGCGCCGGGCAACGCCGGCATTCCGGCGCCGCGGCTTGAATCGAGATCTGCGCCGATCGCCAGCGACGGTGGGGCGTCACCCGAGTTCTGGCTGGCGGAGATACGCGACGGAGCTGTGTCAGTCAGCACCTCCGGCTGCGCTGCCGGAGTGCTATCCGGCTCTTGTGTTTCTGCCGTGGCCGTCCCGGCCGCGAGGTGGTTCGCATCCGTCCTTGCCTTGTCCTTCTGCCCAGCGGCAGGCTTCTCGTTCAGTGCGGATGGTGCAGCGACCGCCGGAGTATTCGCCTGCGACGGCTGCGATGCCTCGGCCTGCTGCTGCACAGGAGCCGGCTGCTTCTGGTGCGAGCGATGCATGACCCACCACCCTGCCGAAGTCCCCGCCAGCAAGAGGACAGCCAGGCCCGCCGCGACCCACTGCACACGTCGACCCGATCCCTCGCCAACCAGCGCTGTATCCTCTTCCGGCTCCGGCTCCAGCACCGCTACGATTTCATGCTTTGCCTTTGACTTTGGCTTAACCTCCGCCTCGGCGAGCGCCTCTTGTTTCGCCCGGCCCTTCGATTTGGGCTCCGGCTCAGGCTCCGGCTCAATATCGACCCTTAATTCGGAAATCTGCGCGGTCTTTTCCTGAGTCCAGGAGCCGGCTCGCTCCGCCATGATCCGCCGCATGATCTTCTCGCGGACTGCCGGACGCGGCGTCTCCGGAACGCACGCCAGCCCGATCAGCGCCACCCGCTGGTGCGCCGATGCTACACCGCGCGTGCAGTCGTCGCAGGAGCGAAGATGCGTCTCGAACGCTGTCTTCTCCTCGCCGTCCAGCACGCCCAGCGCGTACAGTTCAGACTCTTCTGACGTGACGTGCTCGGCCATAAGCATTGATGAGCGACTCCATAACTTCCAGAAGCTGCGATTTGACCTCGTCCCGCGTTAGGCTTGTGCGCCATTCCATATCGGCCTGCGGGAGACCTTCGTAAAACGCCATTTCCACCGTCTGCCGGTGCTGCTGCGGCAGCGCCAGGATTCCCTTGCGCAGCGCATCCGTCAGTCCCAGCAACTGCTCTTCGCCCTCGATTTCGAAGGGCGACGGCATGCCTTTCGCCGGATAGGCTGCCAGATCCTCGCCGGGTTCGTGCCCCGCTGCTTCGCGCACCAGCGCCAGCGCGCGATTGCGCGCCATCACCATCAGCCATGCCGGCAGCGATCCACGCCCTGCATCGAAATCGGCCGCCGTGCGCCAAAGCTGCACGAAAAGGTCCCGCAGCACTTCTTCGGCCGCCGTCGAATCCCGCAGTACGCCCATCAGAACGCCGTAAACGATCCCGGAGTACCGGTCGTAGATCGTACCCACCGCCGTCTCGTCGCCGGCCTTCATTCGGCTCACCAGCTCCGCGTCGGAGACGTAGAGCCGGTGTCCGGCCAGGGTCGCTCGCCGCGGCTCAGAATGTGGGAAATCAAAAAGCAGATCCGCAGTCGCCATCTTTCACTCCTCGGTTACTTCAGGCACACTGGCCCATCCCGATTGCATTCACTGGGCGGAAATGGCGTACGAAACAGAGGGGATTCAGGCCCGCACCAGTTGACAGCGCATATGATTGGGGTGCGGCGTTCCGCGTTCCTTCACCACTTAAGCCCTCAAAACCGATAGCGATAACGCATCGCTCGCCCCGGCCGGAGCCCTGTGGTGCAGGATTCGCTTCAGTGACTGCCGCGTCTCAGGAAAGACATTCTGGCCGATTCTCAGACGCGACAACCTGCTCGAATCCAGGGGGGAGTTCCTGCATTACTAGCATCGATTGCGGTCCATAGTCTATCACCCACGTCAAGAAGGGGATAACACTTTTTGGTAACGTCTGCCGTCAGTAACTTATCCTGTATCCAACTAGTTAAGTTTCTGCAGATCTTGCGCCCCTGTCGCCTCCAGTTTCAATCCCCAGTCCTCTTCATCCGGAAATCCAGGTAAATCCACGGTTCCTGTTGCGCTCGACCGCAGCGCGCCCGCATCGCTCCAGGTGCCCTTTCGCGGATCGAACCATGCCGCCCGGTACTCGGAGTTGAGCAATGCGCCGCGCACCTGCGCCTGCGGCGCGCCTTTCTCGAAATAAATCAGAAAGATGTGCTTGTCCGGAGTCCGCGCGCAGTATGCCCAGCCCTCATATCCGTGCACCTCGTCATTCTCATGGGGCATCACCAGATCCTCATTGGGCTGCAGATCCTCGTAACGTCTCCCAATTGAATCAGCGAATGCCCGCAAGAACTGCACCTGCGATCCCGAAACCCACTGAAACGCCTCCCACATCTTCGTCGGGGCTGCCGGCTCGATATCCCCGCCCCAAATCCCCTCCGCGCCATAGACAAATCCGCCCAGGCCGCCCGATAAAAAGCTCCCGTACAGTGCCGAGCGCACGAATTGTGCATCGCGCTCCGTGCCGCCCGGCGCTCCGTATTTGTAGCCGTTCCCGCCCAGCCCGCGCACATCCTTGTAGCCGGAGTAGTAAGGCTCTCCATTGATGGCCGGCTCGGCCGGATGCGCCGCGTCGAAAATCTCCGTCAGATACCAATAACTGTTGTGTTCGCGCTGATTGCCGATCTGCTGAAGCGTGACCCAGCTCGGCCAGCCCCAGTTCTCCAGCGTCGACGGGTTCGCATTCGCCGAAAGCAGCGTCCCAAACGGCGGCGGCCCGTACTTCTTCATTACTTCGTCGATGGCGGCGTCGTAGTCCTTCGGCCCCACCGTCTCGCTGATGATGTCCAGATGGATCGGACTGAGCACCACGTTGTTCGCCTGCTCCCTTGCCCACACGTACTCGATGAACCGCGCATAGGAATCCGGCCAGCCATAATACTTCTTCCACACCAGGCTCGCATCGCGCCGCGACACCTCGATGAACACAACAAAACCCTGCCGGTTCAGATAGTCGATCTTGCGGTCGATGGCGTCGAAGTACGCCGGATTGATCCGGTTCACATCCGGGAACATCCGCTCGTATCCCGGCACCTTGCCTGGAAACGCAAACGGCCGCCCGCCTTCGTTGTCCATGTTCTTCGCGCTGCCCGTGCCGAACTCCAGCCACGCTGAGCGCACCGTCGTCCCATCCGGCATCGTCACATGCCACGGCTGCCCATCCGTCTCCCAGTTGGGAAACGCCGCGATCATGTTGATCCAGTTGTAGCCCTGTGCCTTCCGAAACCGCACGTAATCCTTGAAGCCCGCCTCCGGCCCCATTGCCCGCTCGCGATCGTCGTCGTAC
>DATGJK010000204.1:0-3696 GCA_035295245.1 Acidobacteriaceae bacterium | reverse complement strand
ATTCGACGACCTCTTTTGCACGTATTTCGGCCAGAACCGTCTCTACCGCAATAATGGCGATGGCACCTTCACCGATGTGACGCGCGAAGCGGGGCTGATGGAATCAGGCCCGGCGCGATGGGGCGCCGGCTGCGCCTTCGTGGACTACAACCGGGATGGGCACCTCGATCTTTTCGTTTCGAACTACATCCGCTTTTCCATCGAACATGCGCCGGTTCCAGGAGCAACTTCCACGTGCAACTGGAAAGGAATCCCTGTGAACTGCGGGCCGCGCGGACTGCCCACCGGCCGTCATCTGCTCTATCGCAACAAGGGTGACGGCACGTTCACCGACGTCACAGAGCAGGCGGGCATCAGCCGCGCCACGGAGAGCTACGGCATGACGGTGGTTACGGCCGATTTCGATGAAGACGGCTGGCCCGACATCTTTGTCGCCTGCGATTCCACCCCCAGCCTGCTGTTCATGAACAATCGCGACGGAACGTTCCGCGAGGAAGGGGTGATGCGCGGCGTGGCCCTCAGCGATGACGGCATGGAGCAGGCCGGCATGGGAGTCGGTATTGGCGACTACAATCTCGACGGCCATCTGGACCTGTTCAAGACGCATTTCATCGGCGATACCTGCGGGCTCTATCGAAACGACGGCAAGGGTAACTTCGACGATGTAACGCGGACGGCAAAAATTGGCGTGGAGACGCGCTTCACCAGCTGGGGTGCGGGCATGGCTGACCTGGACAACGATGGCTATCCCGATCTTCTGTTTGTGACGGGGAGCGTCTATCCGGAGGTCGAACGTAAACTTCCGCAGTATCCCTATAAAACGCCTCGCATTCTCTTTCGGAATCTCGGCAACGGAACTTTCGAGGAGCTGGAAACGCAGCCCGGCAGGGGCATTACCACGCCGCACAGCAGCCGCGGATGCGCGTTGGGTGATTTCGATAACGATGGCGACCTGGATGTGCTCATTGTCAACATGAACGAGCCGCCCTCACTGCTGCGCAACGATCTAAAACCGGCGCAGAACTGGCTCAAAGTGAAGCTGGAAGGCGTGAAATCGAACCGGAGCGCGATTGGCGCCCGCGTGCTCGTGCGCTACGGAACTCACGTTCAGGCGCAGGCAGTGGTCAGCCAGTCCAGCTATTACTCCTGCAATGACCCGCGGCTGCACTTCGGTCTGGGGACGGCGAAGGAAGCGGAAATCGAGATCTTCTGGCCCAGTGGAATACGCGAGATGGTGCAGCGGGTCGAGGCGAATCAACTGGTCACAATCCGCGAAGGGACCGGCGTGGTGGCGAACCGGGGATGGGCTCGGTAGCGGGCGCGGATTTTCGGAGAAAGCGTGGCGAGACTCTTGACAATCGTAAGGGGCAGCGCGTAAAAAGGCAGCCCAAGTAAACGTTTTCCCGGGCCCCAGACGATTCCCGATTAACAGGAAATCCAGCAGTGTCACTTCTGCTCACAGGGGGATCCTATGGCATCAGCGAAGTTGTCTCGTCACCTTGCCGCGTTCTGCACGTCGGTACTGCTGCTGAGCGCAACTGCCTTCGCCCAGTTCACGGCCAGCATCCAGGGGATTGTTCAGGACCCGAGCGGAGCCGCAATCCCCAAAGCGACTCTCACGCTGCGCAACACCTCAACCGGCGTCTCGCAGCAGACCACATCGGACGCATCGGGAAACTACCGCTTTGTCAGTGTGGCGCCGGGGCCTTACAGCATCACGGCGGAGGCGGCGGGCTTCTCCAAATCGGTGGCACAAGTTACGCTCCTGACGGAGCAGAACCTGAATGTGCCAATTTCGCTGAAGGTCGGGTCAGTGAGCGAGCAGGTGGTTGTCACGACACAGGCGCCGATCATCGATACAGCCGACAGCCGGACGCAAATGACCCTGCAGAACGAAGCGGTTGCGCAACTGCCCATCGTCGGCCGCAATCTTGTGACGCTGGTGACGTTGGCGCCGGGCGTTTCCGGGCTGGGGACAAGCACATCGGGCAGCCCGGCTTCAGGAGTGGATAACTACTCCACCGAAGAGCAGGTGGATGCCAGCGCCAATGGCCAGGGCCAGAACAACAACCAGTACGTCATCGACGGACTGGATGTCACCAGCGGTATTCGCCAGGGAGTGCTGAACCTGACGCCGCAGCCAGCATCCATTCAGGAAACCAGCGTTCAGGTGAACACCTTCTCCGTCGAACACAGCCGGGCGGCGGGAATACAAACGATCTTTACAACCCGATCGGGAACCGACAAATTCCATGGATCGGCGGCCGACTGGTTTAACTACCAGGGCATGTTCGCGAACCAGCATTTTGTGAGCTCCGCCAAGAACCACTACAAGCCGTTCCACTCGAATAACATGGACTTCGCGATCGGCGGGCCCATCGTTCCTCACCACAACAGCTTTTTCTATTTCGCCGTGGAGCCGCTGCGCAGCTCAGCAAGCGCCGGCGGATCGGTAACGTTTGCGGATCCGCAGTTTATCTCTTTCGCGCAAACGAATTACCCCAACACCGTAGGCACGCATATTCTCACCACGTATAAGCCAACCGGCGTGGGAGCAGTCACGGTGCAGCAAACCGCACAGCAGGTCTTCGGGGCAGCGTGCGGCGGAAACGGGGTACCTTGCACTTTGCCGATGATCGATCAGGGCTCGTTCGGAGCCACACAGATCCGCAACGGGACGCAGTACTTTGCGCGCATCGATCAGGGCTTCAAGAAGGAGCGGATCTACGTCAGCCTCTTTCGGACCCTGCTGGAGACGGGGGCGGCTTCGCCGATGCCGCAGTTCTCCGCGCTGAACCATACCTGGCAGGTAGCGGGGCAGGTGGGTTGGACTCACACCTTCTCGGCCAGCACGCTGAACGAAGTGACTGCGGGGCAGAGCCGGGTAGAAGGCGTTCTGGGCAGCGGCGCCAAAGATTACACGGTGCCATCGATCTCGGTGAACGGCATCAACGCCGATGGCGGTCAGGCCTACGGTGTGGGGTTTGCGCAGGGTGATTTCATCCAGCACAACTACCACTGGCGCGATGTGCTCACGCATGTGCGCGGCACGCACACGCTGAAGTTCGGTTATGAAGGCTGGTACGGCGATGACGTGGAACCATTCCAGGGCCCGTGGTCGCAGCCCAAGTTTGGATTCGACAACCTCCTGCAACTCGCACAGGATGCCCCGCGCAACGAAAACGGCATCATGTATAACCCCAACACCGGCACCCAGCAGTTGTGGAACTGGGATGCCGCCGCCAGAACCTTCGGCCTGTTCGTGGAGGACACCTGGAAGGCGAGAAAGAACCTGACCCTCACCCTCGGCCTTCGTTACGACGACAGCGGCAATCCCTGGTCCAAAAGCGCCGCCACGGTGTTTGGCAATTTCTACTTCGGCACCGGCAATACCCGGCAAGAGCAGATCGCCAATGGCTATGCCAAGCCGACCCACAACGCCCTGCTTCACTCGGTCGACAACTTGTGGAGTCCACGCTTTGGCTTCGCCTGGGATCCCACCGGCAATGGCGACTGGGCCATCAGGGGTGGATGGGGGCTCTATGACAATTGGCTCACATCCGCCAACGTGCAGGAGGAGTTCCGCGGCAGTCCGCCTGGCCTCGTCCTCGCCTCGTTTTCCATCGGTACTCCGACGCCCCCCATCTTCGGCCTGGGCACAAGCAACAAGCCGCCGTTCGGGTTCACTTTCCCCAC
>DATGJK010000203.1:0-10372 GCA_035295245.1 Acidobacteriaceae bacterium | reverse complement strand
GGCGCCCTGAACTCCACGCGATACCAGTAGTCCTGATGCGCGAGCGTCTCAGGAATCGCCATGTTGTTCAGGCCGTAGTCAGGATCGGGATAGATCCCGCGAGCGACCATCGTCGTCAGCGCCGTGCCTGGAACGGTCGCGACCATCCAGTCCTTGTCGGCAAATCCAGGCCTGGAGATCTCCTCGCCCGTGGCCTTCACTTGCGGCGCAGCAGCCAGCCGCCACCCACCGCGAATTTTCCAGGGATTCTCCCCCACCATCTCCGAGCGGAAATCTGCCGGATGCAAGGCCTGAGCAACAGGCTTCTGAAAAGGAGCTTTGCTGCGCGGCAGTGTGGAGGGATCCTGCGGTTCGCTCAAGCCCGCCTGGCCGTGCGTTTGTACCCCCCAGTGTGGCGAGGCTTCTTCATACACGGGAAGACTGAAGTCCGGCCGCGCCTCGAACATCAACCGGATTTGATCCGCGCTGAGCGGCTCCCGGTAGATTTGCAGAGCCGCGATCTGGCCGCCGAAATGATGGGTGTCCAGCACCGGGCGTGATGGCTGCTTCGCGGCCATCATTGGCGCTGCGATCGACGGCTGCGGCGCGGGCGCGATCTGAATCTCCGCGGCGATCTCCCCCTGCATCAGCGGCCATGCGGCCACCCGTCCACCGTCGGCATACAGCGTTACGCTTTTGCCGTCGCTCACCGCCGCGGCAAAATGCCAGCCGGTGTCGCCGATCGACGGGTCGCCGGTGAGGAGATGTGCGGCGCCCTGAGCTTGGCCCAGCCAAAGGCCAACGTGATGGTCTTCGACTCCGATGAATCGCGCGTCGTCGCCGCCAGGATCGCCCATGCCGGCCAGCAGCGTGGCGCCCGCCAGTAGCTCGGAGGGACGAAACCAGAAAGCAAGTGTCCACGACGCAGAGCCCACGGTGAGCGGATCGGGCGGCTGCGGCCCGCGGTACCGCGGGTCGAGGGGCGCGGGCGGAGCCAGCGGCTTGATCAAGCCAGGACCGTCGGGGATTGAGACGGCGTTATACGGCCCATAGGCTTCTTCGGGAACCGCCTGCGCCGGCATGGACGGGACAGCAAAGAACGCGACCAGAACAGCAGCAGCAACGAAGGCGAACGTGCGATGCGTCATCCATCGAGACACCGCGCTGGCACGAACACAGAGATGCGAGCACATCGTTATAGGAGACAGTCCTGCCTTTACTGCTGATAGAGGAATCGTCGCGTGCGTGTTTTCAGAACCTCGTCCCGGTGCTGGCTCAGGTCATTGCCGCTGCGCGCGATCGGGTACGGTGCGCCTCCGGTGAGGCCTTTCCACAAAATCTGATTGAAGAGCACCGCCGGAATGCGGTCTTCCTGCGACCAGTCGAACCCGCGCGTGAGGCGCGCCCAGTAAGCCGGCGGTTGTGCATCGTGGAACGCCGACGCTGGCTGGTTCAGTTTGAGAGCCGTATCCAGCTCGCGCGCAATCGGAGCGGGAGTAATCGCGGTGTAATTCCATTCCGCCTGATTGAGATCGAAGACGGCGGTCATCGGCCGCTGATACTCATCGTTCAGATTGAGGTGACCCAGGCCGAGTACATCCTCAATAGTGCGCACCATATTGACGGTCGAATAGCGTTCGTGCACCACGGCGCCCTGTTTCACATAGGGTCCGGCGACAAACGCAATCGTGCGGTTCGCATCCACGTGATCGGGGCCGTCCTGCGCATCGTCTTCAATGACGAAGATCAGCGTAGAGCCGGCGTAAGGGCTGTGCGCCACCTTCTCGATCAGCTTGCCGACGGCATAATCATTGTCCGCGGTCTGCTTCTCAGGCGTGTTGATCCCGTCGATGGCGGTTTTGAAATTTCCCTCGTGGTCGTGCATGAAGCGCACAAATTCCAGGTCGGGCAGGTCTTTATCCGCAACGTACTGATCGAACTCCCGTTCCCACTCGATCTCCCGCCGAAAATCAGGATAGCCATTGTCGAAGCCACGAAAGTAGGGATCCGTGACATCCTCCAGATGCGGCCAGACAGCCTCGGCAACGACGGTGTGCGAAGTCCGCGGATCAACAACCTCCTCGTCCTCGTGCGGAATGCGCGCTTCAAACCCGTAGTTGCGCATCGTCAGATGATGCCGCAGCGCCGAGTCCCAGATATACCCTTCGTCTTTCTCGCCCTCGGGACCGTCGGCCGCAGAGTCGCCCGAGGGCGATCCCCGCCCCGCGTAGCTCAGCGGAACGGTCTTCACATTGAAGTCCGATTCGCGCGCCGCGGTGCTCCACGGCCAGCCGTTGCCGCTCACTTCTCCGCTGCACCGAATGTTATCGAGATCGACAAACTGGGTGGCCAGGCGGTGCTGGTTGGGCGTTACGACTTGACCGAACTCGGCCAGAGCAGGGTCCCCATTGCCGCGGTCCAGATCGCCGAGCACCTGATCGTACGTGCGATTCTCCTTCACGATGTAAATGACGTGTTTGATGTGACCGCGCAAAGCGGCCATCGTCATGTCATCCTGCGGATTCGGCACCGTGCTCAGAAAATTGTTCGCCGCCACCCGCCGGGTGAGCCAGGCTAGCTGCTTCCGGCTGGGAACAGGAATCGCCTGCAGCCCCGCCTTTTCGATCTGCAGGATGTATTGGTTCGCCGCCTTTCCTGCGATGGATTTGGCCTCCGGCAGAGGCGGGCCATAAAACCCTGGATTCGGGCCCGGATCGCTCTTGCTGTTCACGTCATACAGCCGCTTGCCGTCTCGGCTCACGCTGATCGACTGCGGATACCACCCGGTGGGGATGAGGCCGGTGACACGATGCGGCGAGCCGGCATCCAGGCCGATCACCGCGATAGCGTTCATGCCCCCATTCGTGACGTAGAGCGTGTCCTCTCCGGGAGACAGCGCCAGGCTGTTGGGCGCCGCCCCAGGCAGCTGCGCTGGTCCGCGCTCCAGACCGGCAGGCGCGGTCGTCCGAATCTGCTCGACCACGCTGTTCGTTGCGGTGTCGATCACAGAGATGCGGTCGCTGTTATCGGCGGCGACAAAGAGCCGCGTCTGCGCAGCATTGAGCAGCAGACTGTTGGGATTTCCGGCAACCGGGATGCGCGTCACGAGTCTCGTCGACGAGGGCTGAGCAATGTCGATGACCTCGATCTCGCGATCGGCCTCGCTGGCCACGTAAGCAGTTGTATTGCTCTTGATCGCGACGGCAAACGGCGATTCGCCATGCGCCGGCTCAGCGGTCTCACCTGAGGATACGGCTCCGTTCTCAGCTGCAGACTGAATGCCCGCTCCGGTCCGCGCACCCGTTATCTGCACATTCATGGGCCGCAGCACAAGCTCGCTGATCTTCTCACCGCGCTCCGTATCAATCACTGAGATCGCGTCGTGCGTAATGTCCGCCGCGACCAGCGTCTTGCCGTCTTCCGTAACCGCGAGCCCGGCAACCATCGGGTGCCCGTGATATCCGGCAACCACGCTGTGTCCAAGCGCGATTGGCTTACCGGTTTCAGCCCAGGCGCCATTCGAACGGCTGAAGACGTGCACATCGTCATCGATGCCGCCCGACACGTAGAAACGATTGCCGTCCGGCGCGAACGCGAGGCCGAAGAACGTGTTCGGGACCTGCAGCACCTGTTTTTGCTGCAACCGGTCGTGGCTCACGTCAAACACAAAGACGTATTCGTTCGAATCAGCCGCTGCCCGATGCCCCTGCGCATCGTTCAGCCGGTTATAACCGCTTGTCAGGACCAGCAGCGTGTTGCCGTCGGGGCTGAGCGCCGTCTCGACGGCCTGGCCGACGGTGTAGTCGGGGAAATCCTTAAGCCCAGGATTCAGTTCTGAGAACTTCGCCCGTTTTGGCGCAAGCGGCGTAATCAACTGGCCGGAAGCCATGACCTGCGGCTGCGAAGAATGGCCCTGCGCGCCGGCGTGCTGGACGAATCCCCCAAACAATAAGGCCGGCAGCAGAATGAGGCTCAGCAGACACGTTCGAATTCCGCGCATCGTCAAGAGTCGCTCCTTGTCTCCTGAAAGCCTATCGTGTGCGCTGCGGTTTTGCGCAGTTCCCCGCGAGCATGACAGCACGGCTGCCACCCTCGCAGGAAACGTCTGGCGAAAAGTTCAGTCAGAAGACGATGCGCCCTTCGATTTGTCCCTGCCGGTTTCCACCCGCGAACTTGTTGGTGATGCTGCCAAAGTTCGACGCGTTGATATCGGTACTGGGATAGGGGAGCTGCGTGCGATTGAAGGCATTGAAGTAGTCCATCCGAAGCGAGAAAGACTTGCCCTCGGTGATCGGGAATACCTTCTTCAGGCTCAGATCTTCTACCGGGTACCACGGCCCGCGCAGCGCATGGTACGCACGATGCGCATCGCCCAGCACAAACTGGCTTCCGGTGTTAGCGAAGGCCTCCGTGCTGAACACATGCGTGAGTGGCCCCTTGCCTTCAAAGTAAGGCTTCACCGTGCCCCAGTTACCAGACCACATCTTCGCTCCGGTTATATTTGGGCGGTTCACCCCGTTCAGGAAGTGCTCGCCGCTCTGCGTGACCTGCAGCGGGCCTGCATTGTTGTAGGTGAGAATCGCAGCGGCTTGCCAGTCACCCAGCCACCGCCCCAGGCCGCCATTGTTGAACCAGCGCTGGCCCATGCCGAACGGAAGTCGGTAAGTCGCAGCAACCCGGCTTTCGAACGAATCGCTGGTCTCCACCCATTCAGCCGCGGGATTGTATTTGTTCACCGGAGCATTCGCCATGTTGTCGTACTGACTCGGCAGCGTGACATCCGCCATGAAAGTGAGGCCGTTCCCGACATGCTTGTCGGCCTCCACCTGCAGCGCGTTGTAGAACGTAGTCCCGCTCTGATCGAGGACGCGCGATACCGACGAATACTGTGGGAATGGCTTGAGCGTCTGGTAGACCGTGGCTCCGCCGCCGAACTGGCTGGCAAAAGCCGCATAGGGGGCCGAGAACCCGGCGCTTTTCGCGGCCGCGGAGTTGATGCTGGCCGACAGCGTGTTTCCATACCGCAGCACCGACGGATCCGGCTGGCTGATGGGATTAACGTTGGCGGTCAAATGCGTAACGCGGTTCGCCGAGTAATCCACGGTCAGCAGCGTATTGAAGCCCAATTGCCGCTGCACGCTGACATTCCACGCGTCGTAGACCGGCGCCCGCCCATTCTGACCGGCATCGAAGTAAGAAATCGTCTGAGCGACTCCCAGCGATGGGCTGAATGGCTTCGGTGATACGTTGGGCAGCGGAACCGGATTGCCCTGCACATTCGACCAGGGACCGTATCCGGCGACGTTGCTTCCCGTGCCGTTGATCTGGAAGCTGCCTGCGAGCAATCCGGCCATCGATACCGGAGCGCCCAGTCCCTCACCCTGACCGTAGGCGCTGTCGAAGCCCAGATAGTTGATGAAGTACCCCGCCTGGAGAACCGTCTTCGAATCGAAGCTGTAAGTGAGGCCGATGTGGGGGCCGACCTGACCCCAGTGAATCGCTGCACGGTGAAATCCCGCACAATCCTGGCAGTGTCCGAATTCCGTAGCCGCGCCCGGCAGGTTGCCGGCAGCCGGATTCGGCGCTGTCGGATTCAGGAAAACATCGTTGTTCAGCGTCATCGTATAGGGGACCATGATGTCCCAGCGGAGACCCACGCTCGCCGTCAGCCTGTGCGTCAGCTTGATGTCGTCCTGGAAGTACGCCGACACATCGTTGGTGTAGAACTTCTCTTCCGTAGGTGCGCTGCGGGTCGCTGAATCGACGTCGCCCAGCAAGAAGCTGGCAAACGAGCTGCCGTATTTTGCAAAGTTCGACGAGCTGGGATCCGAAGTCTCCGCCTGGCTGAAGCTGAAGTGACCACTGCTGTAGTCGTCTCTCTGGTGAACTGAGTAGTTATGGAACTCGCCGCCCATGTTGATCGTGTGGCGGCCTTTCGTCCAAAGCCAGTTGTTGTAAAAATTCAGGCCGATATTGTCGACGTAGTGCTCAATCAGCGAACTGTTGCTGTTCCCAAAAGGAGTAGGCGAGTTCTGGCCGTTGAAGCTGATAAAGGGCATCGTGTTCCCGCCCGTCACACCGGCAAAGTTCACCTTCTTGTTGTCGTCGACGTAGTCCTGCATCTTGTTCTCGGCCGCGATTCCAGCCGTAAACACCAGGTTGGGGCTCATGGTCTTTTCGTAGTTCCCGAGCCAGATATCCGACGTGTCGATGCCCGACTGCTCGCCGGTCAGCGGGTTGTTGACCGGAACGATGGGAGCATCCTCCTCCTGCACGACGTAATAGTGATTGCGCCACCAGGTGAATGCCAGATTCTGCGACGGGCTGAGCTGGTGGTTGAGGGTCACACCGTAGGCCTGCGTCTTGTACGGAACTGAAGTGATGACCGGGTTCATGTTGTCCTGCAACCCGAAATTCGTTCCGGTCGTGTTGGGGTTGGGAACATATTGCAGGAGCGATTGGGACAGAGGATCGATGCGATTCGCGCAGATGACGTTCAGCACGCCATTGCAGGAGAACTGCTTCGGGTGCGCGGGATCAGGGCTCTGCGGATCGTAGATCGGAATCAGCTTCCCGGTAGCGTCGACGAAGTGCGTGAAATCGCCGCTCTTCATCGCCGGGGTGGGAACCGTTCCCTGGGTGGTAATGCCCTGATTCTTGTTGAAAATGTCGATGCTGCCCAGGAAAAACGTCCGGTTGTGGCCGTTGTACAGGTGGGGAATGACCACAGGCCCCCCAACCGTACCGCCCCAGTCGGTTTCCTTGTCAATGGGTGCCTTCGGCGTGCCGCTCGCGCTGAACCGGCTCGGGAAGAATCCGGCTGAGTCAAAAGCATCGTTGCGGTCGATCAGAAATCCGTCGCCGTGCAGCTTGTTCGTTCCCTGACTCATGTTGTAGGCAATCGCTCCCTGCACCATTCCGTAACGGGCGGAGAAGGTGGAGCGCAGAACGCGAAACTGATCCACCATCTCGTACGGTGGATTCGAGTTGATAGCCGAGCTCGTATCGAGCTGCATGCCGTTGTAATACGTGCCGGCGGAATTAATCTGGCCCGCGGCGCCGCCTTCAATCGTCACGCTGCCATACGGCCCTGTCTTAACACCCGGCGCCAAAACGGCAAAGCTGTTGATCTGGCGAATGTTGCCGTTGATTTCAATCGGCAGGTCAGAGACTTCCTCCGGCGGCAGCATGGTGTCGAGCTGTGGCTCCGTCCGGTTGATTTCGATGGCATTCGAAACCTTCACCTGGACTGTTTCGCTGGAGCTGCCGACCCCCATGTTGATGTTGACCGTCGGCGTCGCTCCTACTTCCACGAGGATGCGATTCTCCTCAAAGCGCTTGAAGCCCCTGGCCTCGGCCGTGACGTCATAGGTCCCCGGCGCCAGCTGCACCGCATAGACGCCCATCGACGACGACGAAACCTGCGCCTTGATGCCGGTCGCTACGTTCGTGAACGTAATCTTCGCACCAGGAATCACCGCGCCGGATGGGTCGGAAACGGTCCCAGTCAACCCCGTACTCGCTTGTGCGGAAACGAGCTGACAAGCCGGCCATACCAGCATCAGGAGCAGCAGCCACATTCCCGAAGCGAGCGGCTTTCTCAGCGGCTGGCTATCGCATCCCTCAGGGACATTCGCGTGAAACATAGGTTAAAGCCTCCAAAGAAGTCGGAGCAGACCGTCACGCAATGCCCACCGTGATGAAGTTCGAACTGCGTCTGCAATCGTTGGGAAGCGGTCCGCCTGAAATCTGCAGAAGAGTCTGAGAGGTGGAAGGGGCCGCGCCAAGGGCTTAGCTCGAAGAATCAATGTGAAAACTTTCGGGTCGGCAGGCGATGGTTTGATCCGCGACGAATTCACTTCGAATTCCGAACGTCCGGAGCGAATCAGAGATTCAATCTCCTCGTTCAACCCGTTCGTTTTCTGTTCGGAGCGCGCCGGCTCTGCCACAGTTCGGGGTTTCGCCACCGCACGATGCGCCGCAGCCACATGCGAGCCCGGCGATTGCAGCCCCGTGAATCTGAAAAGTTTTGCTTATTTTTGCTCGCCGAAGCAGAGGTGATTCACATCAAACTGCCCTGTATATAATTGGCAGGCCGCTATGCTCCCCGTTGAAGCGCGACCCGACATAAGAAAAGGACCCCCTGCCCGATCCTCAGAACTCCACTCCGACTCCCGCTGGCGACTCATCGAGCGCATCCTTCTAACCGCCCCTTTTCAGAGTTCGTCCAATCTGCACGCTCTCCTCTACTTCCTGGCTGAGCGTTCGATTCAGAGCAGCGGAGATCCTCCCAGCGAACGGCAGATTGGAATCGCCGTATTCGGCAAGCCGGCTGATTACAGCCCCGCCGAGGACAGCGCCGTTCGCGTTCACGTCCGCCAGTTGCGGCTTCGGCTCCATGAGTATTTCGCGCAGGAGGGCCGAAACGAGACGCTGCGCGTCGAGATCCCCAAGCGTGCCTATGCCCTGGAATTTCACGAGGCCACTTCGGAGGTAGGGCCGCACCTCACCGCGCCCTTATCAGCGCCGCCCAAACCAGTCCCTGAGAGGCCTGCTCAACCGGCGGCACGCAATGTTCTGCTCTGGATTGCCATCGCCGCTACCGCGGTTTGCGCTCTGGGCTGGTACCGTGCCGCCCGAGGAGTTGCTCACGCGCTTGCACCCTGGCCGCTCGGTGCCGTCATTCAGCAAGACCAGCAAACCCGGGTCGTTGTCTCCGACAGCAGTCTGATGCTGCGCCTGCTCGGCCAGCATGAAATCACTCTGGACGAGTACCTGCAGCCCGGCTACCCAGGGAGACTCATCCCCACGCGTCTGCCCGAAAACTTCCAGCGGCTGACGGACTACATTTCGCAATCCCAGCTTGCGTCGTTTGCCGATCTGTCGACGATCGCTGCGCTGATGAAAGTCGCCGGCCCGCTTGATACGCAACTCGTGGTCACTTCAGCGCGCGACCTCAACCGGCGCGACCTGGAACATGGGAACTACATCTTCGTGGGCAGCCCCACCTCGAATCCATGGGTCGCCCTCTTCTCCGACAAGCTTAACTTTGAAGAGGTCGAGCAGGATGTGGGTGGACGCATCTACTTCCTCAATCGACATCCATTGCCCGGCGAGAAGAACCAGTACGAGGGGTTGGCGACCACCGGTTCCACCGGCGAGGACTACGCGACCATCTCCGTGCTTCCCGGGCCCATGGCTGAAGGCAATGTAATGGTTCTTCAGGGACTCCGTCAGGAGGGCACCGAAGCTCTGAGCGCCCTGCTGGCCGATGCCGATGATCGGGACCACCTGCAGAACGCTGTGCGCCAAACCGCAAAATCCTCTTCACCCTACTTTGAGGCACTCGTCCGATCGCACGCCGTCGCCGGCGCTCCGGTTTCCGTCACCATCGTCGCCGTTCGCAGCATTGAGCCCTGAATCGAGATGGCTTGAAAAAGGCTGGCGGAGAGAGTGGGAATCGCTCAGCCGACTACCGAGCCTCTCCTTTCGTTGCAGCAACTTACATGACAAATGGATCAATAACAAGGGGTTACGGCCAAAATCCCCCCGTCTCTCAGATGGACTCCTGTCTCGCTTATTGACCCCAATTCCGCGAAAAGAGGTATCCACGGTATCCATCTGGGGAAGAACGCCTGTCTCGTTTGGGGACTCCTGTGTCAACAAAATGGGCGTACATGGTGTACACGAGCAAACAGGCCGACAGCACCCCGGGCGCAGGCGTTGTAATTTCTTTTAAGTGCGGTTGGCACCGCGCTCCACGTTGGATCTTGAGTCTACAATTGCGTCATATCCAGCTTCCAGATGTATCCGGGATCGGAGGAGACGACAATGTCGGCCCCCATTGTTGAGTTGCGGCGATTGATACAAGAAAACAGCCGGATACAAAAAGGCTCATCTATCGAAATCGATTACGTAGATGTTACGCACGCACTGGCTGATGCATCGACTCGACAGAACCATGTTGTCTTTGGACGGAGAGGATGTGGAAAGAGCCTTTTGCTGGAGAAGGTGCGCAAAGGGACCGGCTCAAACATCCGAACAATATATATCAACTGCGAGGATTACAAGCACCATAGTTTTCCCAATGTGCTGATCGAAATCTTGGATGCGGTATTCACTGAAATTGAAGAGCATCTAGGAGGATGGTTCGGTAAAAAACAGAAATTGCGGTCTCTGGTGGGTGAACTCAGGGATTCGCTGGCGAAGTTGCGAGCAAAGGAGGACGAAGTAGCCAAGAAGGTAAAGAGCCGCGCGGAAGTCGAGAGAAGCAATTCTGGAACTGCGTCCGCAGGAAGCCAGCAGCTCCACCTCGGCTTCGGCCTTTCGAGCAGCCGCAAAGAGTCGGTCGAAGCGGAATACCACATCTTCGATGACAAGATTCGCGATCTTA
>DATGJK010000202.1:0-3180 GCA_035295245.1 Acidobacteriaceae bacterium | reverse complement strand
GAATCTCCTGGCCGATGCGCGTACGCTCCACCAGCACCGCAGCCTCCTTCGCGGAGTAAGCCAGGCGAGTCAGCTGCACGGCGAGAGTTGCCTGCTGGGCCAGCGCGACCAGCAGCTCGCTGTGCTGGACTTCCGGCGCCTCGCGGCGGAAAGACAGGATGAAGAACCCAACATTGCGCGCGCCGAACACCAGCGGATAAATCAGAACGCTCGCGTAGCCCTCGCGGCGGTGGAATGCCAACGCGCCGGACCAGATCTCCCAGTTACCGTCCTTGATGTTCATGTAACGCGGCTCAGGGCTGCGACCGAACACCTCGGTGAACGGTGAGCCCGCGAACGGCACGCTCGTGGCAAACGGCGGCGTCTCAAGCTGACCGTCGCGCACATGCGCGAGGATGCGCCATTCCTGCAGGGAATCCTTTGAAACGATCACGGAACCGGACTCGGCTTCGAACTGCCGGGTCGTCTCCAGGATCATATGCCCCATGAAACTGTGAAGGTCGGGCTCGCTGGCCAGGCGCTCGAGGTTGCCACGGATGACGACGTTGGCCTTCGCCAGCTCGGTCACACGCTCCTCAGCGGCACGCTCGCGCTCGCGGCGGACATCATCGACCAGGCGCTCGCGATGTAACGCGGCGCCGATGACGCCGGCTGCCGTCTCCAACGCAGACAACTCGGCGGAGTCAATCGCACGCCGCTGGCGTGTGTTGTCAAAGCCGACAACACCCGTGAACTCGCCGCCAACGAAGATGGGGACAATGGCCTTGGTCTTGGTGCCGATGCCTTCAAAACTGACTGTTGAGTATTCGGCTTCCGAATCCATGCTCAGGCAGACACTGCGTCCGGAGCGCAGCTCACTGCAGACCGATGAATAGTCACGCTCGTCGCACCGGGACATCTCGGGGTATCCGAGGTGCGGCGGCACGCCTTCCGCGGCCCACTCGCTCACCGTAACCAGCAGGGGTTCGCCGCCCGGGCCGGGCTGCGAAAGCATTAAGTTCACTCGATCCACGCCAGCCGACTGGCCAATCATCTGCAGGACGCTGGGCACCACGGCCCTCACATCCGGCGCCTCCAGCAGCAGCTTGCTCGCCTTCGCGGAAGCCGCCAGCAGGCCCTCACGCCGCTGCAGATCTTCGCTGATATGCACCAGCGTCTCGGCGCATTTATTGCCTTTGTAGTTAAAATCTTCTTTTAAAACAGGTACTTCCGCAGACATGGGTACCACATTGGCGTTCACGGCGCCACCTGCCGAAACTGGCACTGGGAAACAATGTGGGGGCTGGCCGACCTTCGAGCAAGCTCAAGCATGGGCGGAGATACCTTTAGCGACTGGCCTGAGTGTAGCGCGGCAGAGGGGCACTCTCCCAACCACCCCCTAGCGCTTTGTACACGGCGATGAGGCTGGTGGCGGCGTCCGTCCGGCTTCGGGTCATCTGATCCTCTGCCGCCAGCTGAGTCCGTTCCGCGTCCAGCACTTCCAGGAAATCGATCACTCCACCTTCATATCGGATTCTGGCAAGCCGCGCCGCGGTGGCGCTGGCATTGGCCGCATCGGTGGCGTGGACCAGCTGATCGCGGGTGCGCGCGTGCGTGACCAGGGAGTTTTCCGTTTCCTCCAGGGCCTGCAGAACCGTCTTCTCATACTGTGCGAGCGCCGTATCCGTGCGGGCGCGTGCTCCCGCCACCTGGGCATGCACTCGGCCGAGGTCGAAAGCCGCCCAAGAGATCCCGGGTCCGATGCTATAAGCGCGACCGGCTGAAGTGCCCAATCCGCTCGGAGACGCCGCGTCGTAACCAAAGCTCCCCGTGAAGGTCACCTTGGGGAACATGTCCCCCACCGCAACACCAATGCGCGCCGTGTCGGCAGCAAGTTGTCGTTCCGCGACGCGAATGTCGGGACGGCGGCGGAGCATGTCGGCCGGGTTCCCGACGGGCGTAATTTGCGGCAGCTCAGGAAGATCCTGCGCAGGTGCCAACAGGCTCTGCAGGGCATTCGGATCGCGTCCCGTCAGCACACCCAGGCGATGGATCGACTTGGATACCGAAGCCTCCAGCGGGTCAATCGTCGCCAGAGTGGTGCTGAGCTGAGCTTGGGCACGAGACGTGTCGAGCTCCGTTCCGCGCCCGGCCTTCAGACGAGCGTCCGTAAGTTGGAAGGTCTCTTTCTGGTTCTCGACATTGCGTCGGGCAACCGCCAGCTGATTCTGCTCGCCACGCAGCTCAAAGTACGTCCGGGCAACTTCGGCGATCACAGAGACCTGAGCGTCGCGCAGGTTGGCTTCCGCCCCCTGCAGATCCGCCTTGCTCGCCTCGACACCGCGCCGCACGCGGCCGAAGAGATCCAACTCCCAGGTGGCGTCGAAGCCGGCGTCATAGTAGGAGGACGTGAAGGGGAAGCCTGACTGCACCGCCGGCACCCTCGTTGTCTGGTGGCCAGCCGATGCCGTCACGGTTGGTGCCAGGTCGTACAGCGATTGATGGCGCGCGGCACGAGCCTCGGCCAGATGGCCGAGCGCGATCCGCAGGTCATGGTTGGCGAGCAACGCATCGTCCACCAGCTTGTTGAGCGTCTCGTCGTTGAACTGCTTCCAGAAATCCGCTTGCGCCTGCTGATTGGAGTAGGTGCCCGGTTCAGCTGCCGCAAAGGCCTGATCCGTTTTCGCCTCCGGTTGCTTGTAGTTCGGGCCAACGATGGCGCAAGCCGCCAGCGTCGTGGTGACAAAGAGCGCGACCGCTCGGGAGGTCGCGCGAGCGGCCGCCTGGGAGCGGGTGGCCTTCGCCAGGAGCCCCCGAGGTGAGCTCGCGGCCGCCCGGGATCTCCGGGCGGCCAGGGTCTTTTTCTGCTTGATCATCAATGAGCCTCAGGCGAAGCCAGTTGGGCCGCGGGTGCATGGCTCTTCAGTGGCTTGTGCACCGCGCGGCGGATCAGGACATAGAACACGGGCGTCAGAAGGAGCCCGAAGAACGTGACACCCAACATGCCGGCGAACACAACAGTTCCCAATGCATGCCGGACCTCCGCACCCGCGCCGCCCGCCAGTATCAGTGGGACGACTCCCATGATGAACGCGAACGACGTCATCAGGATCGGCCGCAACCTCAGCCGCGCCGCCTCGAGCACCGCGGATACCGGGTCGTGACCCTGCTCCTCGAGATGCTTGGCAAACTCCACGATGA
>DATGJK010000201.1:0-2102 GCA_035295245.1 Acidobacteriaceae bacterium | reverse complement strand
AAGCGTTCCGGCGCAACCGAGACCGCGACCTGATCGTCCAGGGAGCTGATCATCGGGAGCGCGACCTGCGGGTCGATATTCCAGATCGTGCGCCGGATTTCCGGCAGCAGCGTGCTGGCCGGCCGGGCGCTGCGTATCAGGAAGTCCGCGCGCCACCATGGGTTGTCCCAGTATGGGATGTAAATCATGTTGGCCGTGGACTTCAGATCGTTGATTCGCGCATCGGCGAGGACTCCGACAACCGTGTATTGGGTCACGTTGCCGAGCGTGAAAACGCGGCCAATGGGATTCTCGCCGGGCCAGATCGCCCGTGCGGCCTTTTCCGAGATCAAAGCGTTGGTGGGATGATTCTTGTCATCCGGATTGAGGTCGCGCCCGGCAACGAGGGGGATGCGCAGCGTGGAGGCGTAGCTGGGGCTGATCCAGCGGATGTTCGCATTCGGCGTGCGGTTCGGCGGCAGCGGGTGATCCGGGCGTTTCACCCCGTCAATCCAGGTTTCGCCGGCCATCGGTTGCTCGCTCGTCACGGCCACCGACTGCACGCCGGGGATGTGAGCCAGATCGGCGAGCGCGCGGTCGTCGAAGGCGGCCCTCACCTTTTCAGAGCCTTTGACGGTGTCTCCATATTGCGGAGCGTAGAGGAACGCCTGAGCCAGGGTGATGTGGCTCGAATCGAAATCGCGGTTCTGCGTCAGCAGCGTCGCGAAGCTGCGCGCCAGCAGTCCGGTCACGATGAGCAGCGCCAGGGTGCACGCCACTTCCGCAGCGACCAGCAGGGCACGAGTATGCTGCGTTTCGCGGGAGGAGGAGACGCGCGTCGTTGCGGTTTGCAGCGCGGTCTGCGGATCGACCCTCATCGAGCGCAGCGCCGGCAGCAGTCCAAAGAAGAACGCGGTCAGAATCGAAAGCGCTGCCGCTGCCAGGAGCACGGGCCAGCTGACTTCGATGGTGTTCAGCCGCGGCATGTAGCTGGGCGCCGCGGCGACAAAGAGCCGCACGCCCGCGAAGGAAAGCAGAATTCCAAGCGCGCCACCCGCGGCGGCGAGTACAAAGCTGTCGGCCAGGGCGGCGCTCACCAGGCGGTCGCGACTGGCGCCCAAAGCTGCCCGCACGGCCAGCTCGCGGTCGCGCGCCACGGCGCGGGCCAGCTGCAGGTTGGCCAGGTTGACGCAGCCGATCAGCAGCACCGCACCGACCGAGGCCAGCAAGAGCCACAATCCAGTGCTCACGTCTCCCGCGACTCCGGTTACAAACGGCATCGCCAGGACCTGCGGATTGGTGGTGAGTTTGTGATCCTGGTTGAATGCGGACTGGATCGTGCTCAGCTCTGCCTGGGCTTGCTCGACTCTGACGCCGACCCGCATCCTGCCGATGGCAAGGAAGTTGTAATTGCCCTCATACACATTGGTGTCGTAGGGAATCAGAGGCACAAAAATCTCGTACGGTTTGGCCGCATTCTGGGAAACCGCGCCGGGGATCTCCGCGATATGCGGAAAGCCGAAGCTGCGCGGCAGCACGCCGACCACGGTGAGAGGAACGCCGCCATCGCGCAGCGTTGCGCCCACGGCGCGCGGATTTCCCTGGAAATACCGCTGCCATGCATCCCAGGTGATGATCGCTTCTTTATCGTGGCCTTTGGTTGCTTCGTTCGGCAGGAACTCACGTCCGAGAAGCGGATGGACGCCCAGCACCGAAAAAAAGTTTGGCTGAATCTCCATGCCGTTGACGATTTCGGGATGATCGGTGCCACTCGACAGACTGTGCCCGCCGTTCTGGAAGAGAGCCATTCCCGAAAACGTCTTCGCGTTGCTCTGCCAGTTCAGAAAATGCTTCGGATTATTCAGGTTGAATCCAGCCAGGGGACCACTGTGCTCACGCAGCAGCACGAGGCGGCCCGGATCGGCAAAATCGAAGGGTTTGAGCAGAACCGAATCGACGACGCTGAAGATTGACGTCACCGCGCCGATGCCCAGGGCCAGAGTAAGAATGGCCGTCAGGGCAAATCCCGGCGTCTTCCGCAGAGTGCGGGCGCTGAAGCGAAGATCGTTGAGAAACCGGTGCATAGCTTCCTCGATGCAGCACATCATCTGCCATGCGGCGCG
>DATGJK010000200.1:0-2396 GCA_035295245.1 Acidobacteriaceae bacterium | reverse complement strand
GTTCCTCATTTCCGGAAGCTCGGTGACCCCGGCGGGGGTGACTAGAACGTGGCCCTGGTTCTTCGGGAGCACCCAGCCGTCGAACACCGTCGAAAAGGTGTAGCCGCCCTTTCGCGGAGGCTCGACGCCGGCGATGCGCGCCGCCTGCTCCTTCGAGAAGAGGCGGTGCTTCAGAGGCGACTGGAAGCGGAAGGTCTTCAGGAGGGCGCTGTTGGCGATCGGTTCCGCGTGGGGGAAGACGACGATGCGATGGCCGCCGACCTCCGTCCGGAGCGACGGAGTCAGGGCGTCGGCGAGCTCTCTGCCGACGAGATGCTGGTAACGGATCAGCTTGTCCTCGTGCTTCTCGAAGTAGACCTTCCGGCGCAGCTCGTCCTCGGTGAGCTCAAAATAGGTGAACTGGAAGTCGATGGGCATTTCGAGCAGCCGGACGCGGGCGCGAAGAGTGAGGCTTTCCTTGGGGACGAGGAGGCCGGAATTGAAAACCGGCCGAAGGGCGTCGGACCGCTTGGTCCGGTCGTAGAGCCAATCGTCGCGGTCGGGCAGATAGGTCAGGAGCCCGGACTGAGCGAGCTGCCAGGAGGCGACGGCGCCGCTGGAGCCGCTCAGCATGAGATCGATCGGCTGGCTGAGGTCGCGGAGGATGACGGTGCTGCGGGTATTGTTGCTGACGCGGAAGAGGAGGGTGACGAGGTCGCCTTCGCGGGGGGTGACGGCGAGGTTCTCGATCTCGGCGGTCACCTCGATCTCGCCGCCGGCGGTCTGGGCCGTCGATGGGGACGAGCAGGCCGCAGAGGCCAGCAGGAGCCCGGGCAGGAGGCCGCGGATTTTCGTCATCCCAGTAAGCAGGACGTACCTCGCGGAAACAATCCGGGCCGCCTACTTCAGGGCGTTCTTGGCGCCCAGGCGGACGACCTTCGGGCTCTTGAACTTGGCAAGCTCGGCCTCATTCAGGTAGCCGTAGGCCATGATGATGATCTCGTCCCCGGGCGCGCCCATATGGGCGGCGCCGCCATAGAGGCAGAACGCGGCGCTGCCTTTGGCCTCGGGGATGGTATAGGTCTCGAAGCGGCGGCCGTTGGTCACATTGGCGATGAGGACCATTTCGTAGGGAAGGATCCCCGAGGCCTCCAGGATGGAGGCGTCGATCCCGCAACTTCCCTCGTAATGCTGCTCGGCCTTGGTGACGTAGGCATTGGCGATTTTCGCGGTGCACATGCGTTTGAGCATAGGGCGGGCAGGATATCAAAAGAAGATGGGGAGATAAAGGAGTTGGGGGATCCGAATATCCGCGGCCCCCGGGGGGCCGCCCCGGGGGCCGGGCGAGGATTCAGGGCGCCAGTGTGCTCCAGATCGGGTCGGAGTCTTCGATCTCCCGGACGGTACCGTCCCGAAGCAGGATGTTTCCGGCATGTCCCTCGCCGTGGTTCCCGGGCTTATCAGCCGCGAGCGCATCGCCGGGCTTCAGTTGAGTGTATGGCGTTTTGGGTCCCAGATAATCGCAGCCGCCGGGCTCCCATTCTCCTCGAACGGGGCAGGCCAGCACCGCCAGCTCTTCCGCAGGGATCAGGGGCGGTGACGTATTGGCAAAGGACAGCCAGAGCATGCTACCCGTCGCCTCCGGCCACTTTCCTCCGTGATTGGCGGCATAGACGGTTCCCAGCTGGTAGAGCTGACGCAGATTGCTGGCGCAGTAGGTTTTTCGGGCTGTGACCAGCTTCCCGGTCCCCCAACAGGGGAAGAGAGCGACGAGGATGCCGAGGGCGACGATTCAGACCAAAAGTTCGCGCAGAGTCGGACATTTGAAGGTCATCGGGAGTCTCCTTGAGAAGGAAAGAGCCCGGCCCCGGGGCTTCCCGGGGTCGGGCGAGGGTTTGCGGTCGACTACGGGGACAGCTTCGTGGCGCAGGCCTCCCACTTGGGATCCAACTTCTCGTAGGTCTGGACGCTGCCGTCCCGAAGCAGGACGTTGCCGCCGTGTTCATCCCCGTGGTTGCCGACCTTGTCGGCACCCATGGGATCGGCGGCTCCGATCTTGCCCCAGGGCAGAGCGGGACCCCGCAAGTCGGTTTCTTCGGGGGCAAGCTCCTCGCCTTTCACCGGGCAGGCGAGGACGGCGGCGTGATCCGCTTCGATGAGGGGCGGGACCATGCGCCGGAGGGACAACCAGAGTTCCTCCCCGCGGGAGGACGGCCAGTTGCCTTTGTGCGTGGTCGCGTAGACGGTGCCCAGCTGGTACAGCTGTCGCTGGTTGCTCGCGCAGGCGGTAACCTTGGCGGTCCGAATGCCGTTCATGATCGCGGGCAGTAATAAGCTAGATAAAATGCCGATAATGACGATCACGACCAGCAGTTCCACCAGGGTGAATCCGTTTCCGCGCTTCTGCGAAGACAATG
>DATGJK010000199.1:0-2274 GCA_035295245.1 Acidobacteriaceae bacterium | reverse complement strand
CGCACCATGCCCTCCGTCGCTTCCATCGCGACGCAGCGCACGCGGCCTTCGCCCAGGTGCTGCTGCACCTCGAGGATCACGTTGATGGGGGATGGAACGGTGAACCCTTCGCTGACCACGCGCAATGCCTGGTAAATCGGCGGCATCGTCGCTTCTTCGAACTGCACGTCCACCGCCGGACCCGAAATCTGTACTACTCTGCCGATGTTCTCTGCCATAAAATCTCGCTCGCTTAAATGGCGGCTGCGCCGCTCACAATCTCAATAATCTCCTTGGTGATCGCCGCCTGACGGACCCGGTTCATGGTTAGCGTCAGCGAATCAATCATGTCGGAGGCGTTGTTAGTCGCCGAATCCATCGCCGTCATGCGCGCCGCATGTTCCGCGGCCGTGGACTCCAGTGTGGCGTGATACAGCTGCGAAGTGACATAACGCGGCAGCACCTCCGCAAACAACTCGTGCGGCGGCTGCTCGTAGATGTAGTCCACCTCGGCCGTACCGAAATGCCTGGCTTCGTCCTCCAGCTGCTTCTGGGCCTCCGCGGCTTCGTGCGGATAAAGGCTCACGCCCGCCGACAGAGCCGCTTCCGCCGCCCGCTCGCGCTCTTCCAGGGTCGGCTCTTCAGCCCGCTCCACCTCGTGCATGCTGAGCGACAGGATCGGCAGCACGCGTTCCACGACAACTCGCTGCTGGATGACCGACTTGAATTCGTTGTAGACCAGATACGCAGCATCGATCTCTTCGCGCGTGTACCAGGCGATGATTTCCTCCGCAAGCTCGCGCACCGCATCGAAGTTCAGCTTCTCCATCGGAGTTGCCTCGCCGACGATGACCTCAATGGGGCTGCTGCGCTGACGCGACGGGCTTACGTGCTCCTCCGCCGCTTCGCTGAACTGCGCTGCCGGATACCGACGCCGAAAGAGATCGCGCCCCTTGCGGCCGATCGCCTCGATGTCGATTTCCTTCCGGTCGTTCTCGTGGATAAAGTTCGCCGCCGCTTTGAAGATGTTCGTGTTGAATGCGCCCGCGAATCCCTTGTCGCCGGAAATCACCACCAGCAAAATGCGTTTCTCGGGCCGCGTCAGCAGCAGCGGATGACGCACTTCGCCGGTGACCGGATCGTAGATGTCCGCGCGCCGCTTCAGCGACTCCAGCACGCTGGCCAGCATGGCCGCATAAGGACGCGCCGAGACCGCGCGGTCCTGGGCGCGACGCAGCTTCGCCGCGGAGACCATCTTCATGGCCTTGGTGATCTGCCGCGTGTTGCGCACGCTGCGGATTCGCCGCCGTAGATCGAGAACGTTCGCCATGGTTTGCTAACGCGCTGCCCCCGCCGGTTGCGGCTGCTGTTCCTGAGCCTTGGCCCTCTTCTGCTCGTCAGCGTTGAGCGGCTGCACCGAGCTCTGCTTCAGCTTCGCGCTCTCGTGCTCGGCAAGAAAATTCTGTTTGTAGTCCTTGAGCGCGGCGTGGATGCGCCCGCGCAGATCGTCATCGAGCGCCTTCTTCGTCGCGATGTCCTTCAGCAGCTGGGACTGCGCCGAATCGAGATACGGGTACAGACCGTCTTCGAAGCCGCGAATCTGCTCTACCTTCAGGTCGTCCAGATAGCCCTGCGTTCCGGCGAAGAGGATGATCACCTGCTTCTCTGCCGGCAGCGGCTGGAACTGCGGTTGCTTCAGCAACTCGGTCAGGCGCTGGCCGCGGTTCAGCTGGTTCTGCGTCACTTTGTCCAGATCGCTGCCGAACTGTGCGAAGGCCGCCAGCTCGCGGTACTGCGCGAGATCCAGCTTCAGGGTCGAGCCGACCTGCTTGATGGCCTTGATGGCCGCCGAGAATCCCACACGCGAAACGGAAAGGCCCACGTTCACCGCCGGACGCACGCCGGAATTGAACAGGTCGGTTTCGAGGAAGATCTGCCCGTCGGTGATGGAGATGACGTTCGTTGGAATGTACGCCGAAACGTCGCCCGCCTGAGTTTCGATGATGGGCAGCGCCGTCAGCGACCCGCCGCCGTTCTTGTCGCTCAGCTTGGCTGCGCGCTCCAGCAGGCGCGAATGGAGGTAGAAGACGTCGCCGGGATACGCTTCGCGGCCCGGCGGACGCCGCAGCAGCAGCGAAATTTCGCGGTAGGCAATGGCGTGCTTCGATAGATCGTCGTAGATCACCAGCGCGTGCTTGCCCTTGTCGCGGAAATACTCGCCGATGGCGCACGCCGCGTAGGGCGCAAGATAGAGCATCGGAGCCGGCTCGGAGGCCGAGGCGGCCACCACGATGG
>DATGJK010000198.1:0-5051 GCA_035295245.1 Acidobacteriaceae bacterium | reverse complement strand
GACGGTCGGCAACGCCTACCTCACCGTCATTGCCGATGCGGGCCGCGTTCAATCCGCTCAGGCTCAGGTGGATACCTCAAAGGTCTCGCTCGACCAGGCGATTGCCAATCATCAGGCTGGAACCGCGCCGCTGCTGGATGAACTGCGGGCTCGCGTCGATTACCAGACCCAGCAGCAGACGCTGATTGCCGCCCAGAACGCCTGGGCCAAGGACAAAATCGCTCTCGCGCGTGTTATTGGCCTCCCGCTCGATCAGGAGTTCACACTCAGCACGCAGGTGCCCTACACAGCTCTGGATAACGTCGATCCCGACACTGCGGTGCAGCAGGCGCTCGCCAACCGGCTCGACCTGCGCGCCATGGAAGAGCAGCTGAAAGCCGCGGAGCGCGCACGCAAAGCCGCCACTGATGAGCGGCTGCCTACCGTCACCTTCACCGGCGACTACGGCGACATCGGCATCAACCCCGCGCACTCGCACGGGACAGGCAATGCGGTCGGCGCGATCGACGCACCTCTGTTCGAGGAGGGCAAAATTCGCGGCGATCAGAAAATCGCGCAATCCACTCTCGAGCAGACGCGCGCCCGCCTCAGCGATCTTCGCGGCCAGATCTCCGCGGATGTGCACGACAGCATTCTCGATATCCAGGCCGCGGCCCGCCTGGTGGATGTGGCGAAAAGCAATGTCGATCTGGCCAGCGAAGCGCTGAACGAAGCCCAGCAGCGTTACAAGGCCGGAGTGTCCGACAACCTCGCCGTCTCGCAGGCACAGCAGGCCGTCGCCGTGGCCGATGAACAGTACGTGGACAGCCTCTACCGGCACAACATTGCAAAATTATCTTTGGCGCGCGCCCTCGGCGTCGCCCAAACCAGCTACAAGGATTACGTGGGAGGAAAGTAAGGTGGCGGATCAGAATGCCGAAGCAACAATGACAGAGGTCCCGGAAGAGCGGCTCGAACCAACCGCCCCCCGCTCGCGCCGCCGCTTCATCATCATTGGTGTGGTGGCCGTGCTCGTCGTGGGCGCACTCCTCTTCTGGTGGCACTCCACTTACTACGAGGACACGGACGACGCGCAGGTCGACGGCAATCTGATCCAGATCAGTTCGCGCATCAACGGTCACGTCAAGACCGTTGAGGTCGATCAGAATCAGTACGTCGATGCCGGCCAGCACCTTGTGGATATCGATCCCGCGGACTACACGACCGCTCTGCAGCAGGCGGAAGCCAATCTCGAAGCCGCCAGCGCCAACTACGAGGCCGCCCGCGTCAACATCCCTGTCATTCACATCAACACAGGCAGCAATCTCAACACTGCCAGCTCCGACGTCGCCAGCGCCATGGCCGGCGTGACGCAGGCCCAAAATCAGCTCAAGGCTGCTCAGGACCGCGTCGTCGCGGCCCAGGCGACGTACAACAAGGCCAACCTGGACGTTCAGCGCTACACCCCTCTGGTTGAAAAGGACATCATCTCAAAGCAGCAGTACGACGCTGCCGTGGCTACCGCCGACGCCGACAAGGCGGCGGTAGAGGAAGCCCAGGCCGATGTGGTCTCTGCCCAGGATGCGGTCCGCATCGCGCGCGAGCGCGTCACCCAGGCCCAGTCGTCCCTCAGCTATGCAAAGACCGGGCCGCAGCAGGAAACGATCCAGAAAGCTAAGGCCGATCAGGCCGCGGCCCAGGTGGACCAGGCGCGCGCCGGCCTCGCCCAGGCCAAGCTCAACCTCGAGTACTGCACGATCAGCGCCCCCGCTGCCGGCATCATCACGACCAAAAGTGTGCAGCCCGGGCAAAACGTTGCCATCGGCCAGGCGCTCATGACGCTGGTGTCGCTCGACAATATCTGGATCACAGCAAACTTTAAAGAAACCCAGCTTCACCACATGAAGGTGGGTCAGGCGGTTACGATCCATGTGGACGCCTACGATCGCGATTACGATGGCAAGGTTACCCAGATCGGCGGCGCCACTGGCTCCATGCTCAGCCTCTTCCCGCCTGAGAACGCCACCGGCAACTACGTGAAGGTCGTACAGCGCGTCCCGGTCCGCATCGATCTCACGAATCCGCAGCAGAACAAGGATCACCTGCTCCGTCCCGGCATGTCTGTCGAACCCAAAGTCAGGGTGAAATAGCCTTTTCCCCGCCGATCCGGTTCTGACGTTCTTGTCAGAATCGGATACGGTTTTCCCGCTCACTCCTCCGCACTCCGCCAGTCCAAACCTTCGTGCCAGCCGCTTTTTGGCTCCCGCCAGTCATGGGGTCTGGGGCACAATGAGTGGAGGTTCTCCGGAGGCCCTCGATGTCGTCGACTTCGTTCTTCTCGTTGCCGCTTCTGCTGCTGGCCGGGACTCTGGCGGCATCTCCGCAGGTGCCCGCTCCTTCGCAGCCCCCGGATCCTGCGCCGGCTGTTGCAGCGACGGCAGCCGCCGCGCCATCGCCCGCATCCAGCGCGCCCGCTCCCGAAGCCAGTCCGAAGAGCTTCGTCGTTCCCGCGGGGACCAAGGTGCTGCTCGAACTTCGCAGCTCCATCAACACCAAAAGTGCCAAGCCTGGCGACGGAGTCTACCTGGCTTCCACGTTTCCGGTCGTCGTCGGCAATCGCGTGCTCATTCCCTCCGGCGTTTATGTCCAGGGAATGATCGACAGCGTTGTCCGGCCGGGCCGCATCCGCGGCAACGCTCAGCTCAACATGCACTTTACGTCGATGATCTTCCCCAACGGCACCGTGGTTTCGATCCCCGGTGTCGTGAACAGCCTGCCGGGCTCACAGAATCAGAAAGTCAACGGCGACGAAGGCACCATTGAGCAGCAGGGTGGCAGCAACAAAGGCCACAACGCCGGAGAGACGGCCAAAGTTGCCGTTCCCACCGGCGCGACGGTCGGTTCTATCAGTGGCCTGGGTGCCGGCCATCCGCTCGCAGGAGGCCTCGAAGGCGCCGGCGCCGGACTCGCGGCCGCGGGTATCGTTGCCCTCCTGACGCACAAAGCAGACATCAGCATTCCTTCCGGTTCGCAGGTCGAAATGGTGATCCAGCGCCCGCTCGAACTGGAGGAAAGCAACCTCGAGGGGACGTCAACGTTCGTACCTGCAGCCGCGCAGCCCCAGCCGCTGCCTAAGCCAACGCTCCACCAGCACATGGTCTGTCCCCCCGGCAGCCTGGGATGCAGCTAAAATCGACCGAGCGAGGCTGACGGATTCGTGCGAAGAAATGGTTTTCAAGTCTGGCTGCGGGATATCGTCGTCTCGTTCCTCGCCTCGGTTTTCATCATCACCTTCCTCTATCAGCCGGTTCGCGTGGAAGGCACCAGCATGCAGCCGGGACTGCGCGATCAGGACCGCCTCTTCATCGATAAATTTTTCTTCCGCTTCGAAAAAATCGGCCACGGCGACGTGGTCGTCTTTCACTACCCGCGCGATCCCGAGAAAAGCTACATCAAGCGCGTGATCGCGCTGCCCGGAGACACCATCCGCATCAGCCAGGGACGCGTCTTCATCAACGGCTTCCCCATCGAGGAGCCGTACGTGCCGCTCCGTTATGAGGACACGCGCTCGATGGCCGAGATGACGGTCCCGCCGGGCGAGTTCTTCGTCATGGGCGACCACCGCTCCATCTCCAGCGACAGCCGCGATTTCGGCCCGGTGGACCGCGACCTCATCTACGGAAAAGCCGAGTTCATTTACTGGCCCGCCGACAATATGGGCGTCGTACGCTGAACCCTCTGTCGCCGCCGTCTATTCATCCCGCAAAATCTTTGCCGGATCGATCTTCGCGATGCCGAAGGTCGGCACAGCTGCGGCAATCAGCACAACCGAGGCAAGCATCAGGACGGACGCGAGGATCGCGCGAGCATCGTAGACGCTTACTCCGAAGATGGCGCTGCGCATGACGCGTAGTACCCCGGCACACAAAATCAGGCCAAAGACGAGCCCCATCGCAGAGGCTTGCACTCCTCTGAGCCCCGTTTCCACCATCGCCTGACGCACAGTGGAACCGAGGGCGAGGCGGATTCCGATTTCGCGCCTTCTCTGCGCGACGGTGCTTGCTACAAGCGCGAAGACTCCCACGGCGCTCAGCAGCAGCGCCAGGCCTGCAAGGGCGGTCAGCAGGGCCACCTGCACCCGCTGCATAGCCAGCGCTTTTGTCAGCAGGTCGCGCATGCTGTAGAAACCGGAAAACGGAAGGTTGGGATCGACGCTGGCGAGCGCCTGCTGCATTTGCTGGGTCAAACCGGTCACCGGAGCGGTGGTGCGCACGATCCAGCTTGGCTGAAACCACGTATGGATGAGCGCCAATTCGGTTGCCGGAAGCTGAGCGGCGGGAATGTACATCGTCTGTTCGGCCGTAAGCGGAGCCGCCGGATCAATGCCCGGAGGCATCGCAACGTCGCCGACGACGCCAACGACGGTGAGTTCCTTGTTGAGCACCTGACCGATCGGATTCACGCCGTGAAAGTACCGGCGAACAAAGGTCTGGTTCACGACGGCGACGTGCTGCGCTCTGGATCCATCCGCGTCAGTAAACCACCGTCCCGCAAGCAATGGAATACGGAGAGTCTCGAAATACCCCGGCGTGACATAGACCTCGTCCGCCGTCGCGGTTTGATCCTTGAGTTGGGTGTCGCTGAAGGTAACGCGCCCCATGATCAGCGTGCGCTCATACGGAACACTCAGCCCCACGGCAGCGCTTTCCACGCCGGGGATTCGCCGCATCGCCGCAATACTTTCATCCAGCACCTTCAGGAAAGCCGCTGGTTCGTGATAGCGGATATCGTCGAGCGAAGCCGACGCCGTCATGACGCCATTCGGATCAAAACCCGGCGGCAGCATTTCCAGATGAATGAGCGTCCGCAGGAGCAGGGCCGACGCGGCGAGCAGAACCACCGTGAGCGCCACTTCTCCGGCAATCAGGAATTGCCGCAGGCGCACATGCCCCGCACCCGCGACGGCGCGCGTTCCCATTGCCGACCGCAGATCGAACCGGCGTGCGGTCATGGCCGGAAGCATGCCAAACAAAACGCTGGTGCCGATCGAAACAAGCATGGCAAAGCCCATC
>DATGJK010000197.1:0-2847 GCA_035295245.1 Acidobacteriaceae bacterium | reverse complement strand
GGCGCGTGACCAAATACGAGCACCGGCTGCAGGAGGTTTTCAACTTCACGCGAGGCGAGACGGCGGTGATGTGCGTGCTGCTGCTCCGCGGTCCGCAGACGCCGGGGGAACTGCGCGGGCGGACGGAGCGGATTTACCGGTTCGCGGAGCTGGAGGACGTTGCCGGAGTGCTGCAGAAGCTGATGCAGCGTGAGCCGGCGCTGGTGGCGGCCTTGCCGCGACAGCAGGGGACGAAGGAGATCCGGTATGTGGAGTTGTTGTCGGGGTCGCGGGCCAACACCGGGCATGAATCGGGCACGCAGGTTGAATCCCACGTCTCCCAAACACAGGGAGACGGGGGGCACCCGGATCTCGCCGATCGGCTGGAGAAGGTTGAGGCGGAAGTGGCGCGGTTGCGCGAGCAGGTGGAGCAGTTGCGGACGGAGCTGGAAGCGTTGCGGATGAGAGAGGGCGGGGCGTAGTCGATGGAGCTTGATGTTTTACGCGAGCTGTTTGAGAAGCACTTTGGCGTGGCGGCGGATCACGTGCGTCCGCTGCAGGGAGAGCTGGGGGGGTCGGGGCGGCTGATCGTGCGGCTGGTCACGGGCGACGCGCGGGCCATTGGGATCTTATATCCGGTGCGCGAGGAGAACCTGGCGTTTCTGGAGTTCTCGAAGCACTTTCGGCGGCATGGACTGCCGGTTCCGGAGATATACGAGGAGGACCTGAGCCGGGGCGCGTATCTCGAGGAAGATCTGGGCGACACGACGCTGTTTGAGTTCCTCGCGAAGCATCGCATCGGGGCGGCGATCGGGCCGGAGGCGATGGAGGCGTATCGCAGGACCGTGGCGGCGCTGCCGCGGTTTCAGGTGGACGCGGGCAGGGATCTCAACTACAAGGTTTGCTATCCGCGCGGGAGCTTCGACCGGCAGTCGATTGCGTGGGATCTGAATTACTTCAAGTATTACTTTTTGCGGCTGGCGGGCGTGCCGTTCAGCGAGCAGGCGTTGGAGAACGATTTTTCGCGGCTAACGAAGTGTTTGCTGGCGGCGCCCCATGATTATTTTCTGTATCGGGATTTCCAGTCGCGCAACGTGATGCTGCGGAATGGCGAACCGTGGTTCGTGGACTACCAGGGCGGCCGGCGCGGCGCACTGCAGTATGACATTGCATCGCTGTTGTTCGACGCCAAGGCGGATCTGCCGCCGGAGGCACGGCAGGAGCTGCTGGACTTCTATCTGGAGTGTCTGGCTCGATACATCGACGTGGATCGCGAGGCGTTTGTACGCTTCTATTACGCGTACGTCTATATCCGGCTGATGCAGGCGATGGGGGCGTATGGATTTCGCGGGTTCTATGAGCGGCGCCCGCACTTTCTGCAGAGCGTGCCCTATGCGCTCAAGAATCTGCGGTGGCTCAGGGAAAATGTAACTCTGCCGGTTGCAATTCCGGCGCTGCTGGAGGCGCTGGACCGGATTGGAGAGTCGGAGAAGCTACAGGCCGCGCTGCGCGAGGGCAAGACGCTGACGGTGCGGGTGGCGAGTTTTTCTTTTCACCGCCAGGCTCCGGTGGATGAGTCGGGAAACGGCGGCGGGTTCGTGTTTGACGGGCGGAGCCTGCCGAATCCGGGGCGCGAGGAACGCTTCAAGGAACTGACGGGCAAGGATGCGCCGGTGATCGAGTACCTGCAGCGCGAGTCGAGCGTACACCAGTTCCTGGCGAACGTGGAGGCGCTGGTGGATCAAAGCGTGCGCAGCTATCAGGCACGCGGATTCGAGAACCTGATGGTGTCGTTTGGGTGCACGGGCGGGCAGCATCGCTCGGTGTATCTGGCCGAGGCGCTGGCGCAGCATCTGCGCGCGATGCGAGGCGTTGAGGTCGAGGTGCGGCACATCGAACTGGAAAAAATGGGGCTGGAGAAGGCGGAACTGGAGAAGATGGGCCGATGAAGGCGATGGTGCTGGCCGCGGGACTGGGCACGCGGCTGCGTCCGCTGACGAACGACAAACCGAAGGCGCTGGTCGAAGTGGGCGGGCGCACGATGCTGCAGATCACGCTGGAGCGGCTGCGCGGCGCGGGCGTGCGGGAGGTGATCGTCAACGCGCACCATTTCGCAGAGCAACTGGTCGAGTATCTGAGGGCACATGAGAATTTCGGGATGCGCATTGAGGTGTCCCACGAGGATGTGCTGCTGGACACCGGCGGCGGGCTGAAGCAGGCAGCATGGTTTTTTCGCGGCGAGGACGAGCCGTTTCTGCTGCACAACGTGGATGTGGTGAGCACGATCGATCTGGTGCGGATGGTGGCTGTGCATCGCGATCGGGGAGCGCTGGCGACGCTGGCAGTGCGGGAACGCGAGACGTCGCGGCAACTGCTGTTCGATGAGCGCGGGCTGCTGTGCGGGCGGCGCACGGGCGATGCGGACGCGGAGATGGTGCGCAGTGTGGAGGCGCCGCGGCCGCTGGCGTTCTGCGGGATCCATGTGATGGCTCCGCGGCTGCTGGAGACGATGGAGGAGGAGGGCGTGTTCTCCATCATCGATACGTATCTGCGGCTGGCCGCGGGCGGGGAGCGGATTGCGGCATTTCGCGCGGATGGGTACTACTGGCGGGATCTGGGGAAGCCGGAGCAGATCGCGGCGGCAGAGAAGGATCGCGAGCAGGGGTTGTGGGACTAGCCGTCCAGGCGGCGCTGTAAAGGCCGGAGTCCAAGCTGAGGAAATGATTTGGGACGTCGTGCGCTAATCAAAAGCGCAGCCGCAGGTCCTTCGACTGCGTTCGTTCGCTGGCGCGAGCGAACTCCGCTCTGGATGACAAATCAAAAAGAACGTTGAGCCCACCCTGTCGCGCGAACTGCGTGCGCGACAAG
>DATGJK010000196.1:0-3594 GCA_035295245.1 Acidobacteriaceae bacterium | reverse complement strand
CTCCTCCTGGGAGATGCCGGTTTCGTGTACTCCCCTGATGTAGAGGAAGTTATGAGTCAGTCTGTATCGATTGCCGTGGTCGGATCGGGCTATGTGGGCCTGGTCGCGGCGGCGTGTTTTGCTGAAATGGGACACCACGTCGTCTGCGTGGACAACGACGAGACCAAAATCCGAACGCTGCGCGAAGGGCGGATTCCGATTCACGAGGAGTACCTGCCGGAACTGCTGAGCCGCCGCCATGCGAACCACGTGGAGTTCACGACGGATCTGAAATCAGCGGCCGAGAAGGCGCAGGCGATCTTTATCGCGGTGGGAACGCCGCAAAGTCAAAGCGGCAGCGCCGATCTTTCGTATGTAGATGCGGTAGCGAGCGAGATTGCCCGGTCCATCGACGGGTACAAGGTTATCGTCGAGAAGAGCACGGTTCCGGTCTACACGAATGAGTGGATCCGCAGGATTTTTGAGCGGAACGGAGTTCCGGCGGAAAATTTCGATGTGGCCTCGAATCCGGAATTTCTGCGCGAGGGCACGGCGGTCATGGATTTTCTGCATGCGGATCGCATCGTGATCGGCGCGGAGACGCAGCGGGCTGCGGATTTGCTGAAGCAAATCTATGAGCCGCTGACGACGGGAAGGTACTACGGCTCGGAACTGGCCGTTCCCGGGCCGCGCGGGGTGGACGATCCTCCGCCGCTGCTGCTGACGTCGACGAAAGCCGCGGAACTGATCAAGCACGCCTCAAATGCCTTTCTGGCCACGAAGATTTCGTTCATCAATATGGTGGCCAACATCTGCGAGAGCGCCGGCGCCGATGTGGAACAAGTGGCGCAGGGAATCGGTCTGGATTCGCGCATCGGCCCGAAGTTCCTGCGGGCAGGAATCGGGTATGGCGGGTCCTGCTTTCCCAAGGATGTGGCGGCGTTTCGGCATGCCGCGGAGCAGATGGGGCTGGATTTCTGCCTGCTGCGGGAAGTGGAGAAGATCAACGAAGAGCAGAAGCGGCGCTTCTTCGAGAAGGTTCGTTCCGCGCTTTGGACGTTTCGCGGGAAGAAGATTGCCGTGCTCGGGCTTGCCTTCAAAGGCGGGACGGACGACATTCGCGAGTCGCCAGCTCTGGATATTTTGCAGAAGCTGCTGAGCGAAGGATGCGCGGTTACGGCGTATGACCCCGCGGCAGAACTGCGCGCGCGGGAGATTGTGCCGGCCGGACCGCAGATGCAATATGCCGACGATCCGTATGTGGCGGCGGACGGGGCGGATGCGCTGCTGATTCTGAATGACTGGCAGGAATTCGCGGAACTGGATCTGGAAAAGCTGCAGCGCAGCCTGCGGTATCCCATCATCGTGGACGGGCGGAATCTGTACGATCCGGCAGTGATGGCGGCGCGGGGCTTTACGTATCTGAGCGTCGGGCGGCCGACACTGCCACCGTCGCGCGATGTGGCGGCAGGCCGCAGGGCGCGAGGAGTGGAACACGCCTGAGCGGCGATCCACGGTGTCCGCCTCGCACACGCATCGAGCGTTGCAGGGGATGATCGATTGCGAGATACTTTGGACGTTGGTCCAGCGAGCGGGAGTAGTTCAGTGGCAGAACGTCAGCTTCCCAAGCTGAATGTCGCCGGTTCGATCCCGGTCTCCCGCTCCATTGACTCGCGGACCGCCTGCTTCAGAAAACCCGCAAGAGCATCAGCACGATAACGATCAGCAGGATCAGGCCGAGGCCGCCGCTGGGGTAATATCCCCATCCGCGACTGTAGGGCCATGCAGGGAATGCTCCGACCAACAAGAGGATCAAAATGATGATCAGGATGATCATGCGCCCGATCTCCTTTGCGCGGGAGCCGTGATTGCTCCCGGTTCTTCTCTGGATGCGCAGGGCGGGAGCCGGGGATGTTTTGAAATAACAGGATTTAGCGCACAGAAATTTTAGCGAGCCGCCGTGCTCGCTCGAAGACTTTGAGCATCATAGGCGCGGTCAATTTTCCGGTATTCGTGTTCTGGAGCGAGGGGTGATAGCTGGCCAGCAGCCAGCGATTGCCGGGAATTGAATACTCGACGCCATGGCCGAAGACGAGTTCGCCGCGGCGATCGATCTGGCCGGTTCGGAGCAGGTGGGCGACGACGCCGTCGAAGCCGATCTTTCCGAGGCAGACGATTACGCGCACGTGGGACAGAGCTGCAATTTCCTGGTCGAGCCAGGGGGAGCAGGCGGCGATTTCTTTGGGGAGGGGCTTATTGCCGGGCGGAGCGCAGCGCACGACCGAGGTGATCCACGCGCCGGTGAGCCGCATGCCGTCATCGCGATGGGTGGCGATGGGCTGCGAGGCAAATCCGGCGCGATGCAGCAGCGGATAGAGGAAGTCTCCCGAGCCGTCGCCGGTGAAGGGGCGGCCGGTGCGGTTGGAGCCGTGCGCGCCCGGAGCGAGGCCGACGAAGAGAACGCGGGCATCCGGATCGCCGAAGGAGGGGACCGGCTTGCCCCAGTATTCGAATTCGCGATACGCGCGCCGCTTTTGTTCGGCGACCGTGGAGCAGTGCGTGCGGAGACGCCGGCAGCGGTTGCACTCGACGACCTGCTGGTTGAGCAGCACCAGCGGCGGCACGGGAGCGGCGGAAAGGTTCACGTGTCGATTGTAGAAGCCCGGCGGCGGTGGATCGGAGCTAGAATGGGTGCGCTTCAGGAAACCAGAATTCTTACTGATCAACTATGCCAGGGAGAGAGCGTCCATGTCGATTCGCAAAGCATTGGCAGTGGCCATGGCAGCGGGAGTTGCGCTGATGGCCGGCTGCAGCAAGCAGAGTCAACCCGCACCCGCCGCAGAACAGCCCGCGGCTCAGCCGGCTCCGCCGCAGATTGGCGGCCAGCCGATCGTGAAGCTGACCCGAGCCGCAACCAGCAACGGGCAGCAGCCGGAGTTCCTTTCTGTGACGGTGCTGCCAGGGCGCGGCATGAATGTCTTCCAGATCACGGCGAACCTGCCCGGGAAGGGTGAAATCCCGGTGTTTGCGTCGCCGACGCTGGAGGAAGCGGCGTCGAAGCTTAACGGCGGTCCTGACGATCAGAACGGCAACGCCAGCTTCAGCTTTGGCGGAGCGTTTCTGGTTCCTTATCCCAACCGCATTGTCGGAAAGCTGTCGCCGGATCAGTCCACCGTGACGACGGAATGGCACGGCAAGAAGATTACGCTTCCGGCGAATTGGCACAACAGCGCCGATCCAACGAAGGAAAAGCACTCGATGCACGGGCTGATCCTTGCCTCGCAGACGTCGGACGTGCAGACGCAGAACTCTGCGGACGGGCAGACGCTGACGGGAACGATCCACGCTGGAGACTTCGGCGGACACTGGCTGTCGGATACCGATCTGCATTTCACGATTGCGCTGGCGGGCAAGGCGGTGGACGCGACCATTGTTGCGAAAAACGTGGGCAAAGAGGATGAGCCGATGGCGATCGGCTGGCATCCATATTTCGCCATTCCCAGCGGCGATCGCAAGCAGGCGCTGCTGCATGTTCCGGCGACCCAAGTGGCGCAGGTGAACAACTACCAGGACGTGTTCCCGACGGGAAAGCTGCTTCCGGTGAAAGGCACGAAG
>DATGJK010000195.1:0-8672 GCA_035295245.1 Acidobacteriaceae bacterium | reverse complement strand
GAACTGCCCGGGTTGCGGCTCCATCTGCTCCCAATAAACAGGAGCTTCGACGGTGTTGGCGTGCATGCCTTCCATCAATGGCCACACATCGGGCATCGTCGCGGACCAGGAACTGGAGTTGTTGATCTGACCGCCGAGAATGAGAAACGGCTGGCCATCGACCATCAACGCATAGCGGCCGTTCTGTTCCACAATGCGAGGAGCGGGCGTCTGCGCCGCGGCGGCGCAACACAAGACAGCAATGATCCAGGCTTGAACGATCCGGGCTTGCTTTGAACGCATGATCGAAAGTCCTCGGGAGAAACTGCGTTTGATGATCCGCAGCCATGATAGAGCGCGGCGGAGCCTGGATACTGACTCTTCTGAGGGGCCGCAGGAACAACCATGAGTCAGCGTGATGATTGAAGCCGACACTCCCGGTGGAACCCCGGAGGCACACAAAGCCGTAAGCCTCCGGCGCTCTCTCTCTGACCATCCACCGTCTAGCGCTCAGCCGACACAGAGTCACCAGAACGCCTGTCGGGATTCTCCAGCGTGTCGTAAAGCGGCTGAGCTGGCGTCACCTGCGGCTCATCGCGGGATACGCTGATCGCGAGAATGCGGATCTTATCGTTGTTGGGCAGCTTGAGTGTGCTGGCGTGCGGTGGCAGATCGAGTGAGTACCCGAACAGATAGCTGTACTCATACGGCTCGTTAAGTCCCTGCGGCGTGTGGTAGTGGTCGGCATACCAGGCGAGCGTCGCGCGCTTAATGAACCCCGGCTTCAGTCCCACGTAATCGTCGGGATACCGCGGCGCCCACTCCGCTGAACCGTTGTCCCCCAGATTCCAGGTCGCGTGATTGGCAGAGACAGCCCAGTCCTTGCGCAGCGGAAGCTGTTTGCCGTTAACGGTCACCGTATCCGGTGCAGGCTTCCACTCGCGAGTATCCCACTGCCCGATGAATCCACCCCAGTCCTCAACCGTGACCGTCTCCGGGCGATTGCCGGCAACGAATGTAGCCTTCTGATCTCCATCCGACGACGCGGCCAGGATGTACACCCGGTTAAATGTGCCAGCCGGCAAACGGATCGTTTGTCCGCTGGCGACGATTGCATCCGGCTTGCCCGTAGCGGCCTCAGCCAGCTGGAACCGGACGCCGTTGAAGTTCAACTCCGAGGGCAGCATCTCGGCCGGCAATGCGTCACCCTTGCTGTCGAATCCGCCCACCGTGGCAGTGTCGTTGTTGCTGGCTGTAGCGAGTGTGTATTGGAGTTCAACGGGCTGCGACTCGGCCTTTTGCATCTGCGCGGGCACCTCCCCCAGACGCAGTGCGAAGGTGCGCGGCTGATACGGTGTGAACGACGTCTCAAGAACGCCGTTTGTTACGGTGGCCGGCCCGAGCGGCTCTTCCTGACCATTCACCTCACGGGCCGCCGCGATGGAACCAGCGAAGTGAACCTTCACGTCCGGAGCGCTCTCGCCATCCTTTTCCACCATCCGCAGAATGACCTCGTCACTGTTCTCCGCCTTCTTGAGCGCGAGGATGCGGATATGCGGGTTATTGATATCGACGATTGAAAAGCTGTGCCCCAGGGAACCGGCATGCTTCTCCGTGACGAAGGCAATCAGGGGCGTGCTCAGCCGGTAGGCCTGCCAGTCCGTTTCCGCCTGACGCCAGTCACCCGAGTGCCCCGCGAGCCCGAACAGGATGTCGTGATGCCCCCAGTCCTGGTTGAACTGATCCGTATAGGAAATGCGCCGCGGTGCCTGCCCGGGTTCCGGCGGTGGTGGTGGTCCCGGAGTGCGCAGCAGCGTGAGCCGGATGGTGTGGTCATCGCGCTTGTCTGAGCCATTCTTCACATCGGTCAGCAGCGTGGAGCCGAAGTCCCCGCTCTTGTCGGTCAAATCAACCCAGTAATGCGAAGCGACTTCAAACTGGCGATCGTAGGCCGTGGGCCGCTGGATCGTGCCCACTTCCCAGTTGTAGGTAGCGTCATTATTCACTGCGGAAAACGGAAAGACGGCTTTCAGATTTGCCGCGAGCGTTTTCCAATCGATGCCCTCGAGAAACTCGACGCGATTGCCTGCGTCTCCCGCCGAGAGCCTGATGGTCTGCGCGAAATGGGAGCCTTCCGCCTCGCGCGTGACCTCGATCGCCACGCGGACCGGGCCGCGCTCAACAATGCGAATCTGCGCGGGGCCACCTACGTAGGCGCGCGGAGCAGCCTGCTCCTGGTCGAAGTCCATGTTCCATGCCGGATACATCCGCGGGTTGTCGCTGGAGATGGCGAGGCGCATGGGAGCCGCCAGCAGATCTTTATTGAGTGACTTATCGAAGATGTGGACCACGTCGCCATCGTTGTTGAGTTCCACTCGATAGCGCGCATTCTCGATCGAATGGGAGTCAGCCTTCAACTCCGTCGAATGCCATGGCGAGGCTGCCCGCTGCACGTGATACACCGCGTAGCCAACTGAAGGCGCTTTCGCAAGGAAAAGGACCTTGCTGCCCTCCAGTTGCGATGGCACCTCGGTTCCGTCCGGCCCTGTAACCCGCACGGCCTTCGGAATTCCGCCGGAAAATGGAACCGTCGCCTCGACAATATCCTGCCGGGCAATATTGAGCGGGTTGTAGACGACCACGGGCGCGCCTTCGCCCTGCGTGTCCAAAGCAGACGCAATCGCCTGGGTAGCGCTCGTCAAGACGTCGGCAAACTGGTTCAGTGCAATGATGTCGTCGTTCCACGCGAACTGATAAGCACGCGGGGTCGAGGTGCCTGCACCGGTGTCATGAAATTGCCCCGCGAGGAATAGCGTCCAGGCGTGGTTGAGGCGCTGCCGCGGATAGGTACGGCCTCCCATCCACGCCGCTGCGACCGACGCCTTCTCCGCCGCGTCGGCCAGGATCTCGTTTTTGCGGTTCCAGCGCTTGTGGTACGCCTCCGACGTGAGCGAGCCGGCGGAATGGTTGATCAGCTCCAGATCGCCCGTATATTCCGGCAGGCGGGCCTCCATGTCTGGCTTGATGTCGTTGAACATCTGGTCCGCCGCAGAGGAAATGACGCGGACCGGCCCGTCTCCCACCGAAACGGCCTCGCCTTCCGGCGCGGGAATAATGGTAGGCACCACAGGGCCAAAACCCTGCTCCGAACTGGGGGCAGGCAGCACAGCTTTGCCCTGCGTAACGATAGCCTGCAGCAGCCGTACCGTTTCTTCATCGGTGGCTCCGCCGCGGTCGCCGATCCCGACGTAGTGGTAGTCGGCATCGACGCCGGTTACTTTGCCGTCGCGCTCAATGCGGCTCACCCAGTCGGTGAAGTTAGAAGCGAGCCGCATGCGCTGCGGTGGAGTCAGACTCGCCTCGGTATCGAGGCTCGGAGGAGTCTTGCTCAGATCGTACCGAATGCGGCTGCCGTACCCCCCCGGATTCAGCGCGGCAATAATGGTGCTGCCGTCAGGACCCTTCCACAGTCCGACGTTGAAGGGGGTGCCCTCGGGCGTTTGTTCCGGCGAATTGGGACCGCCGACCAGCGGAGCCGGCTGCCAGCCTGGACTCAGCTTCTGCGTCGAGAAGCCCTTCACGCCCGCGTGGTGGAGGATCGTCGGCAGAGACGCTGGAAATCCGAAACAGTCCGGCAGCATGTATTCGTTGCTGGCCTTGCCGAATTCAGAGCGGAAGTAGTCATTGCCGTAAAGAACCTGCCGGAAGATCGATTCGGCACTCGGGAGATTGACGTCGCCCTCCTCCACCGACGAGCCCGCGGGAAACCAGTTCCCTTTCGCCACATCCTGCTTCAGCCGCTCGTAATCCGAGGGATAGTACTCCTTCATGAGCCGGTAACGATTGGCTCCCGTCCAGTTGAAAACGTAATCCGGATATTTGTCGATGTAATAGAAGTTGGTTCGAAGGGTCTTCAGCAGGTATTCGCTGATCGTCTGCTGGAAATCCCAGCGCCACTGTGTGTCGAGGTGTGCGTAGGGGACTACGTACAGGGTTGGTTGCTTTGTGATATCCGGCGCCTGCATGACCTGAGCCTGGAGTCCCATGGTTGCGACGGCCGCGCTGAGCGCACTGACAACGGCTCGAACATGCTTCATTGATTTCCACCCCGATTGAGATTCAAACATCCGTGCACAGAACAGTTCGCGATTCCAAAACACAAATTGTATCGAGGATGCACGCGTTGAGACGAGCGGCGGAGGGTTCTGGCGAAAAAGCACGCTTCCGGGTACGAATCCACTGATCGGTTCCCGCATGCCCGCTCCCAGGGAGCCATCGTAGAACTCAGCCTCCATGCCGTGTTAGGTTGACGCAAAGGAGCAGTTGGATCCCCTGTCTATGCTCACGCGAATCGGAGTGTGTCTTCTCCTGGCCCTGACCTCCGGCCCCGGCCTCTTCGGCGCCGATTTTGAAATGAAGGTGAACGACAAGAACTACCTCGACACCCGGGGCTTCAGCGTATTTCTCTACGACAGCACGTACCATCCCGTTTTCGTAGACCAGAAAAATGCGGCCATGGAGATGATCCTTCACGGCCAGCGCATCGCCACCAACGGCGACGTGCGCCTGATGCCGACGCCTGAGCAGTGGGACCTGGTGGCAACCCTCAAAGGGCGCCATGCCGACAAGACGAACAATCGGCTCACCGCCGACCTGGCATTCCCGAGCTTCGATTTTAGCTACACACTGGAGGTCGCAGCGGAACCAGGCGGCGTGAAGGTCAGCATCAATCTCGACAAGCCGCTGCCGGAGAAACTGGCTGGGCGGGCTGGCTTCAACCTGGAGTTCCTGCCCTCGATCTATATGGGCAAGGCTTACCTGGTGGACGGAACCAAAGCCGGCGTCTTCCCGCGAACGCCGAACGATCCGATGGTGAAGGTGTTGCCGCTGCCCGATGAACCGAAAAAGGCGTATTACCTGGAAGATTGGGACAAGGCCAAGGGATACACACAGCCGCTGCCGTTCGCCGAGGGCAAAGCCATCACCCTGGGCGTCGATGATGCACTGGCCCGGGTCAGCGTCACGTCTGATACCACCGACCTGATGCTGTTCGATGGACGCGACCGCGCGCAGAACGGCTGGTTCGTGCTGCGTTCGCTGATCCCGTCGGGCAGGACCACAGGCGCCATCGTGTGGCACATCAGGCCGGACGTGATTCCGAACTGGACGCGTCCGCCGATGATCGCGCACAGCCAGGTCGGTTATGCGCCGGGCTTTTCGAAGGTGGCGGTGCTGGAACTCGACCCGAATTACAACGGTCCGAAGACGGCCAAGGTGCTGCGCCTGATGGCGGACGGATCGTATAAGCAGGTTTTCGAGGGGCCGATCACGCCTTCAAAGCCCTGGCTGCGCTACGTCTATTCGAAATTTGATTTCACCCCGGTCCACGACCCGGGCCTGTATGTCATCGAGTACGCAGACCAGCGCACGGCGGTCTTCCCTATCTCAAAGGACGCTTACGCGAACATCTGGCAGGACAGCCTCGACCATCATCTGGCGGAGCAGATGGACCACGTTTCCGTTCGCGAAGGCTACCACATGTGGCATGGCGCTTCGCACCTGGATGATGGCCGTATGGCCCCTGTGGTCGGAATGCAGTTCGACGGCTGGTATCAGGCCACGGCAACCGACGGGAAGTATAAAGGCGGCGATCACATTCCCGGGATGAACGTCGGTGGCTGGTACGATGCCGGCGACTTTGACCTGGAAGAGCCTGCGCAACTCAGCGTGATTCAGAACCTGGCTCTGGCCTATCGCGAATTCAATCTCAAATACGACGAGCTTACGGTGGATGAAGCCGCGCGTCAGGTCGAGATGCACCGTCCCGACGGCCTGCCGGATACCGTCGAGCAGGTGAAGCACGGGGCACTGTACATCCTGGCGCAGTTCCACAATATCGGCCACCCGATCCGCGGCACGCACGAGCCGGATCTGCGGCAGTACACGCAAGTGGGCGACGGAGCGTCGAAAACCGACGGACGCATCTACGACCCGAAGCTCGGTCCGAACCAAGTGAAGGGCGACTACTCCGGCAGGCCAGACGACCGCTGGATCTTCACCACCGACAATCCGTTTTTCCAGTGGAACGCCATCGCGGCGCTGGCAGCGGCGTCGGACGTGCTGAAGGGCTGGGACGACCCGTTAGCGAAAGACTGCCTCGAGACAGCGATCCAGGCATGGAATGAAGAGAAGGCTCACCCAACCCCGAATCAGGGCGGCTTCGGCGGAGCGGCTCCGGCGGGCGGCGTACTGGCGGCTTCTCAGGGTGCGGTGTCTGGCGCGCAGGGCAGTCGCAATGGACGAGGCAGTTCGGGCGCTCCGGCGAGTTCTGGCACGACAAGCGCAACGACCAGTGCACAACAGGCTCCTCCGGCGGGTTTCGGGCGGGGCGGCTTTGGCGTCGGAATGGACTGGGCCGCGGCTCTGGAATTGACCATTGCCACCCATGGCGCCGAGCCGTACCGGTCGCGTCTGAAGGAGTTGTTTCCTCAGATGATCACGCCGCAGCAAATAGGCTTTCGTGGCTGGACGGCAGTCCGAGCCTTGCCTTATCTGGACGCGAGCGCGAAGGATCAAATGCGCGAAGCGGTCAAGACGTACATGGCGGGTCTGGATAAGCAGCTGGACACCACGCCATTCGGCGTTCCTCCGAGCCTTGGCAGCTGGGGTGGATCGGGCGCCGTGGTGGACATGGCCATCCGGATGTATTTCCTGCACAAGACATTTCCGGATCTTGTGGGCCCCGAATACACACTGCGCGCCGTCAATTACATTCTCGGTACACACCCGGTATCGAGCACTTCGTATGTAGCTGGTGTCGGCACAGTTTCGAAGACGAAGACGTACAGCAACAACCGCGCCGACAATTCCTACATTCCGGGCGCCGTCATTCCTGGATACGTCATCATCAAGCCGGATTTTCCGGAGTGCATCGACGACTTCGGATTCCTCTGGTTCGAGGATGAAGCCGTCGTGGCCGGGTCGGCAAGCTGGGTCGTGGCCGGCAATGCAGCGGACGCGATCACCAGGGAGTCGAAGTAGGGCCACGATCGACTAGCGGAGTGACAGAGGCTCTCCAAATGCGAAGATAATATAGCAATTTTGGAATTTGTAATGACACTGAGTGTCCGTCCCGGATCATTGGCCTGGTATCGAGAATGTCCGCACAGCGGATGGCCTCAGCAGTATTGCAGCGGGAGAGGCCAGTAGTATGCTGCAGAGCGAAGAGCCCGCGGCAACCGGAAAGGCCCGGCGCAGCCAGCCTGTCGCGGCGATTGTGGCCGACGATCTGACAGGCGCCTGCGACGCGTCGGTGCACTTCGCGGTGCGCGGAATGAAAACCATGGTGCGCCTCCAGGCGGACGCCGGTCCGGCAGGCGATGCGGCGGTCATTGCGTGGAATACGAATACCCGCTGCCTCCCATCTGGTGCCGCGGCGCAGGTCACGTCCCGGTCGATCCAGGTGGCGCAGAAATTGGGCCCGTGGGTTCTCCTGCAGAAGATCGATTCTTTGCTCCGTGGCCATGTAGCGGAGGACATTGCCGCAGCGTTGGCGGCAGCAGAGTGCCCAGTAGCCCTGGTGGCTCCGGCCTTTCCGGGCGTAGGGCGAATCGTGAAGGACGGATGGGTTCATGACCAGGGCGATGCTGCCGTCGAAATTGCGGCACAGCTGAAGGGCTTGCCGTGCGCGAACGTACGGCGAGAGGACATCCCCGATCTGGCCGGGTGCGTACACCGGGCAGTCTGCAACGGAATCAAAGCCCTCATCATCGATACCGCCGACGAACAGGATCTTCTTTGCCTGGCGCGTCAGCAGGCGAAAATCCCCGGAGTGCTCTGGGTCGGTTCCGGCGGGTTAGCGCGGGCGCTCGCGGCCCAGCTGCCAGGCATCAATCATCCGCAGCACCCTCTGGGGCGCCGCGGACCCGCTCTGATCTGTGTCGGATCCGATCATCCGTACACCACGGCGCAGGTCGAGCAGCTCAGCCGGGACCGGTCCGTAGTGCGACTGCCGGCCGACGTCGAAGGTTACGCGCACGCACTCGAGCCGTTGCAGCATGGCCGGGATGTGCTGCTGGATTTTTCACGAATCGCGATGCAGGGCGCTCCGGACCGGGCCCTGGCCGATCTGGCAGGCGCATCCGGCTGCGGTGCGTTCGTTCTGACCGGCGGCGACACGGCGCTGTTCGTCTTGCGTAGTCTGGGCGCCTCTGCAATCGAGATGCGCAGCGAAGTCGCTCCCGGCGTCCCCTGGGGGGAAATTCGCGGCGGAGTAGCTGCGGGCCTGCCGGTGATTACGAAATCCGGAGGCTTTGGCGATGCCGGCACTCTGGTCGCGTGCCTCGATTTTCTGAGTTGCGAGTCATTCGCCGGAAGACAGGAAACCTAGATGCCCGAACAGATTCGACTGGCAGTGACCATCGGCGACCCGGCGGGGATCGGGCCTGAGGTCGTGCTTAAGGCGCTGCTCGATTCGACGGTGCGCGCAATGGCTGCCTGGAGCATCATCGGGGATCGCGAGGCGCTGGAAGCAGCGGCGCGCAGCTGCGGATTGGATGCGGCCGCCATAAAAGAGACGGAGATCGTCGATCCCCATCTGCTCGATGGAGTGCCCATGGCGCTGGGCGTCATGCGCGCCGATTACGGCCGCGCAGCCATGCACTATGTTCGCACCGCGACGGAGATGTGCCTGC
>DATGJK010000194.1:0-8926 GCA_035295245.1 Acidobacteriaceae bacterium | reverse complement strand
GGCGGCTTCTGGGGGCTGCTGATCGGCACGGTTTCCTCCATGGCCATGTGGGCCTGGGTGAAGATGGATCCCAACGCCTTGCGCTACGTGGCGCTTTCACCGCACGCCCGTTTTATGGCGGAAGATATGTACCGCGCCCTGTGGTCGTGGGTGGTGTGCGTGACCGTGACCGTCGCCGTCAGCTACATGACGAAGCCGCGCTCGCCCGCCGAGCTTACCGGCCTGGTGTACGGGGTTACGCCGCTGCCCGCCGAGGGACAAGTAGCGTTTTACAAACGGCCCGCATTCCTGGCGGCGGTGGTGGGAGTGGTGTTCGTGTTTCTTAATATTATGGTGTGGTAATCGCCATGTTCTCCGGCCGGTCCATCTCGATCTGGTTCTTCATCGGCGTTTCGCTGCTGGTGAATGGAGCGCTTATTTTCGCGGCCGGCCTTTATGAGCTGGCGCATCCGCCGCAATATTCGATTGTTCTTTTTCATCTTCATGCCAGCATCTGGTGGGGCGGGCTGCTGTTTGCCCTGGGCATCTTCTACTGCCTGCGTTTTGCCCCTGGACGCACGGCAGCTCGCGAGGAGACGCATGCAAAGCCTTCATAAAAAAATGACTATGGGGGTGATCGTCGGCAATCGGGGATTCTTCCCCGACCACCTGGCCAAGTCTGGCCGGGAAGAGATGCTCAAGGCGATCGAGCACGCCGGCATGGACGCGGTCATCCTCGGCGAGACCCAAAGTAAATACGGCGCGGTGGAAACCCATGAGGAAGCCAAGCGCTGCGCCGAAGTGTTTCGCCAGAACAGCGACCGCATTGACGGAATTATTGTTACCTTGCCGAATTTCGGCGACGAGCGCGCCGTCGCCGACACGCTGCGCCTGGCGCGGCTGCAGGTCCCGGTGCTCGTGCAGGCCACCCCTGACACGCCCGCCAAGATGACCATCGCCTTCCGCCGCGACAGCTTCTGCGGCAAGATGTCAGTCTGCAACAATCTCCGCCAGTACGGCATTCCTTATTCCCTGACCGCGCTGCACACCGTCAGCCCCGATTCGGAGGAGTTCCGCAAGGACCTGGAGACGTTTACCGCCGTCTGCCGCGTCGTGAACGGGTTCAGGAACCTGCGAGTGGGCAGCATTGGCGCCCGTCCCACCGCCTTCAACACGGTCCGCTACAGCGAGAAAATTCTGGAGGCGAACGGCATTTCCGTCGAGACCCTCGACCTCTCCGAAGTGCTCGGCCGCATCCAGCGAATGAAGGACAGCGACCCCGCCGGGCAAGACAAGCTCGCCGCCATTCAGAAGTACGTGCCCACCTCCGGCGTGCCCGCTCCCGCGCTGCTGAAGATGGCCAAGCTGGCCGCTGTGGTTGATCAGTGGATGCAGGCCGCCGACCTGCAAATCAGCGCCGTACAATGCTGGACGTCGATCGAGGAAAACCTGGGCGTCGTGCCGTGCACGGTGATGAGCATGATGAGCAACGAACTCATGTCCAGCGCCTGCGAGGTGGATATCTGCGGCGTGCTCGCCATGCACGCCCTGCAACTGGCCTCGGTGACGCCTTCCGCCCTGCTCGACTGGAACAACAATTACGGCTCCGATCCCGACAAAGCCGTCTGTTTCCATTGTTCCAACCTGCCCAAGCACTTTTTCGCCGATGTGAAGATGGACTTCCAGGAAATTATCGCCGGCACCGTGGGCAAGGAGAACACCTTCGGCACCTGCGTCGGACGGGTGCGGCCCAGCCCCATGACGTTCGCCCGCTTCTCTACGGACGACACCGCGGGCGTGATGCGCGGCTACGCCGGGGAGGGCCGCTTCACCGACGATTCGCTGCAGACCTTCGGCGGCGCCGGCGTGGTCCAGATTCCACGCCTGCAGCAGCTGCTGCATTACATTTGCGCCAATGGCTTCGAGCATCACGTGGCCGCCAACATGTCCAGCGTGGCCCCCGCCATTCATGAGGCCGCCAGCCGTTACCTGGGCTGGCAGATGTACTGGCACAACCGTCCCGACGGAGGCTGCTGATGGCCATTGTCGCGGGCGTGGATTTCGGCACCCTGAGCGTGCGTGTCTCGCTGGTGGACAGCGAGCGCGGCCTGCTGCAGTCGGCGGTGGCCGAGTATCCCCTGCATCGCCGGCGCGACGACCCTGAGTACGCCACCCAGTCGCACGACGATCACATGCGCGCCCTGGCCGAAGCCACGCGGGCGGCAGTGAAGCAGGCCGGCATTTCCGGCGAGCGCGTGGAAGCCATCGCCCTCGATACAACCGGCTCCTCTGTTATCCCTGTGGGCGAAGGTCTGAAACCCCTGGGCGAGTATTACCTATGGTGCGATCACCGCGCCAAAGGCGAAGCGGCGGAGATCACCGAGGCGGCGCATCGCCACGGGCTGGAGGCCCTCAACTGGTGCGGCGGCGTTTATTCTTCGGAATGGGGCTTCTCCAAGCTTCTGCACTGGCTGCGCCACAACCCCTCGCAACGCGAGGAACTTGTTTCCGCCCTGGAACACTGCGACATGGTGGCGGCCACGCTCTGCGGCATCAGCCATGCCCGCCAGGTGACGCGCAGCGTCTGCGCCATGGGCCACAAATGGATGTGGAACGCCGCTCTGGGCGGGTTGCCGCCGGAGGAATTCCTCAGCGCGGTGGACCCGCTGCTTGCCGGGATCCGCGGCAAACTGGAAGGAAATTACGCCACCAGCGATCAGATTGCCGGCCAGCTTTGCCCGTACTGGGCGGAAAAGCTGGGCTTGCGGGACGGCATTCCCATTCCCGTGGGCGCGTTTGACGCGCACTGGGACGCTATCGGCGCCAGCTGCCAGACCGATGACATGGTCAACGTGGTCGGCACTTCGACGTGCATCATCGGCATTACCGAGTCGCCCGACCTGGTTCCCGGCGTCTGCGGCGTGGTTCAGGGCAGCGTGCATCCCCGGCGCACCGGCATTGAAGCCGGACTTTCGGCCGTGGGCGATATCTTCAGCGCCATCGCCGCCCGCGCCGGCAGCGGCGTGAATACACTGACCCGCGGGCTGGAGAACTACCGCGCCGGGCAGACCGGCCTGCTGCGCATGACCTGGGACAATGGCGACCGCACGGTTCTGGTCAACCCCAACCTGCGCGGCATCACCCTGGGCTGGAACCTGCAGAGCACGGCGCAGGACGAATTGTTTGCCGCCATCGAAGGCACCGCCTTCCACACCCGCGTGATTCTCGACCGCATGGCGGAGCACGGGGTGAACATCCGCCGCGTGATTAACGCCGGGGGAATTCCGCAGAAGAACGGCGTGCTCAACCAGGTCTATGCCAACGTGCTGGGCCGGCCGGTGCTGGTGCCCAGCGGCAACGCGGTGGGGCTGGGCTCGGCCATATTCGCTTTCCTCGCCGCCGGCACCTTCAAGACCGTGGAAGAGGCGCAGGCCAAAGTGTGCCCGCCGCACCGGAGTTTTGCTCCCGACGCTTCCGCGCAGCAAATCTACACACGCCTCTATCCGCTGTTCCGGGATTTGTATTTTGCCTTTGGCGAGCCGGGCCAGGGACAGTTGGCGCGGGTTTTGCCGGAACTGATTCGGGTGGCTGATGCGGCCGTCCACTCCGCCGTCACGGCCGGCGATTGAGGCGGTTCAGGGCCATGAAGGATGGAGGCGGTTCAGGGCCATGGAGAACGTTTGTAGTATCCTGCTGCTTCTTGGCAGCACGGTTTGAACGCCATGGATATACGCGAAATTGCAAAGCGTGCCAAGGTATCTACCGCGACCGTGTCACGAACCATCAATCGTGTGCCCACGGTCGATCCGCATCTGGCCAAACGTGTCTGGAAAGTGATTGACGAACTTGGCTACTACCCCAACACCCAGGCCCGCGCTCTTGTATCCGGGCGCAGCCGCATCTTCGGTCTGATCGTTTCCGAAATTACCAACCCGTTCTTTCCGGAAATTGTGCAGGTCTTCGAAGACCTGGCGGTAGAGCACAATTATGAAATTCTTGTCACTTCCACCGTGCACGACCCCAAGCGCATGGAACTGGCGGTGCGCCGGATGATAGAGCGGCGCGTGGACGGGGTGGCGGTTATGACCTTCGGCATGGAAGAAAGCCTGTTGGAGAATCTGCGCTTCCGCAAAGTGCCTCTGGTGTTCGTAGATGTCGGCCCGCCGCTGCCCCGCATCAGCAATATCCGCATTGATTATCGCCACGGAATCCGCCAGGCAGTGCAGCACCTGGCAGCTCTGCGTCACCGGCGCATCGCCTTCGTAACTGGCCCGCTGCAGCTCAAGTCGGCCTTGGCCCGCAAGGCGGCTTTTGACGAATCCATGGAGGAAATTGGCCTGGAGGTTTCCCCGGACCTTCTAGTTGTGGGCGATCACACTATGGAAGGCGGGATGAGTGCGTTCCGCAACCTTGCCGGACTGCGTCAGCGCCCCACAGCGATCCTTTGCTCCAATGATATGAGCGCCATCGGGGTGATGCGCGAGACCTTTGACTTCGGATTGCGTATCCCCCAGGACCTCTCGGTGGTGGGCTTTGACGACATTCGCCTGGCGCAATTCATCATTCCTCCTTTGACTACGGTGCAGATGTCCCAATCCGAACTGGCCACTCTCGCTTTTGACGCGCTCATGAATGAGGTGAACCGTGAAACTCCTGCCGCTAACGGCACGGACTACGTGCTCACCACCAGTCTGGTTTTGCGCAAGTCAACCGCGCTTGCGCCCGGCCAGCATGCCAGGCCGGGCCGCGCTGCCGACGCATCCGCGCGCTGAAGATTGTGATTGCCAAACGTCTCATAGCGTGGACTGTGATCTTTGCATGCACTTCAGGCGGGATCGCGGAAGCGCGGATCGCAGCCCGCCTTCGGACGAAGAATACAGCAATCGAGCTGCAGGCAGGAGCTGTGGCACCCCGGCTGGTCAGCCTGCAATCTCCGAGGGCGCGCTGGCACAACCCCACATCCGAGCCGCTGATTGATTCGGTCGAAATGGGTGGACGCCAGATCGCCCTGAAGTGGCGGCTAAACGCCGCGGCCAGCCACAGCTCCTCCCGCCGGGTAGCGTTCGTTTATGACTCAGACTCGCCGCATCTGCGGTTCAGTTGGGAATGGACGGTTAGGGCGCCGGGAGGTCCGGTGGAACACCGCATTCGTATCCAGAACCTCAGTTCCCAGGAGGTCTGGCTGCCGCTCCAGGACAGTTTCCGCTTTGCCTGGCGGGTGGCCTCCAAGGTGTCCCTGGAACACGTTTACATTGAGAAGGGAGCAGATACCCCTTCCGCCGTGGGCACGCATGAAGTCAAGGTCAACGAAGGCTACGCTTGGCAAGGCACCTCGAGCACCTACGCGCGCCCGTTGCCGCATCAGCCGCGCGAGATCATTCCCTGGTTTCTCGTAGAACGCACCCGCGAGACGAACAGCGGGTGGTATCTGGGGATTGAGTTCAGCGGCCGCACTCGCTTGTCTCTGCGACGTGACGGCAACTCGCTGGACGGCACAATCGCGCTGAACCCATCTCCGGGTCCTTTCCGCACACGCTTGCTGCCGGGCGAGAGCTTCGACACTCCGGTTATTTTCCTGGGCGCCTTCGACGGCGGCATCGAAGCCGCCGGCAATGTGCTGCGGCCTTGGGTCCGCCGTGTCTTGGGCAATCCGTTGACCTGGAACAACCCCAATTATCCCCTGCTAGTGAATAACAGCTGGGGCAGTGGCATGGAAATCAACGAAGCGCGCGCTGAAGACATGATGCGCGACGCCGTCGCTTTGGGCCTGGAAATGTTCCATTTAGACGCCGGTTGGTTCCGCGGCCCGGGCGACTGGTACCCAAACCGGCAGAAATTTCCCCACGGCCTGGCGGTACTTGCCGACCGTGCGCACCACCTGGGATTGAAATTCGGCCTGTGGGTGGACTGGACGCAAGCCGGTTCGGATGCCACGCCGGGTGCGCTCAATGCCCGCGATCCGAAAATTCGCGATTGGCTGGTCAGCGATGTCTCCGGCGACTGGAAACCGGAGCCCTTCAAGGGCCAGACGATTGATATCGGCGACCCCGCCGCGAAGGCCTGGGCGTGGCAGGAACTGAACCGGATCGTTCGCGACTACCGCCTCGACATGCTGGAGCACGATGGCTACCTGGTAGCTCAGGGCTGCGTGCGCAGCGATCATCCACACGCGCCTCCCGATTCGCGTGATCTCAGCATTACCAGGCTGGGGAGCTCCTATTTCGTGGAGAGTTCGAACTCCACCGACGTGAGCTACCATGCGGTCGAGGCCTACTACGATCTGTATTCCCGCTTGCGCAAGCATCACCCCGGCCTGCTGCTCGAAGCTTGCAATGACGGCGGGAGAATGGTGGATTTCGGCAGCGCCGCACATACGGATTACTTTTCCATAACAGACACCTACGATCCGCTTTCCAACCGCCGTGCCTTCTATGACGCCAGCCACGCGCTGCCTCCGGCCATGCTGGAAAGCTACGTAGAGAAATGGCCAACCCCGACCCTGGACGATTTTCGTTACATGCTCCGCAGCGGCATGATGGGCTGGCTCACGATCATGCAGGACACTATCGAGTGGACGCGTATGCAGCACGCCTGCGCCAGAGAAGAGTTTCAACTCTATAAGTCCCAGCTGCGGCCCCTTATTCGAGACGGCGATCTGTACCACGTTTCGCAACGACCAGATGGCGTGCACTGGGACGGTATGGAATACTTCGATCCCCATCGCGACAGGGGTGTCGTATACGCGTTTCGCGGTTCCAGGCGCGCGGAAGCGGTACATCGTTTTGTATTGCAGGGCCTACGGGCAGAGGCGAAGTACCGGGTCCAATTCCATGACCACAGTTCACGGGACGGCATCTTCGTCGGACATGAACTCATGGGCACCGGTGTCCGGGTGCATCTGGCTGCGCCAAACAGTTCAGAGCTGATCTTCATCAGCAGGGATAGCCGTGCTCCTGCTGACGGGAATCGCGAGGGCGACATTTCGCACCACTAGCCTCGCTAAACGCAGACCTGCGGCACCTTCTTAAACTTCAGTCGGAAACGCTTTCCTGAGCACGCAGCATGGTTGGAGAGCGGGTTTGCAACGGCCACAGCAACTTTTTCCGCAAACGCACTTGACAAGTTCTTAACGTTTTGAGAAAACGTGTACGCAATTTGGCCCGTGTTTCCGTTTTGCTCCGTCTTGTCCCCGCCGTTGCCGGGTGCGGACGGCGCTAATCATGTCAGGAGACCCGCATGAAAAAGGTGAGAATCGCAGTCGCACTGGCCACCATTCTTTTGGTTCTGGTTGGCTCGCAATTGTGGGGGCAAGGGCTGTTTGGAGCCATCAGCGGCGTGATCACGGATTCCAGTGGGGCGGTCGTGCCGGGGGCGACGGTGAAGGTCACCAATGTTGCTACCAGTGTCACCACTGTGTGGAAGGCCAGCAGCGCCGGGGTGTACAACGCCACTAGTCTGAATCCCGGCACCTATCGCGTCGAAGCTCAAGCCAATGGCTTCAAGACCGCGGTGGCCAACAACATCCTGGTGGAGGTCAATTCCACCCCCAAAGTCGATCTGACCCTGAGCGTGGGTCAGGTAAGCGAAACGGTAGAGGTGATGGCGGAAAACACCCCCATCTTGCAAACCCAGCAGACCGATCTGGGGCAGACTCTGAACTCGCGCCAACTGGAGGAGTTGCCCACGCAGGGTTCCGCCGGCCGCAGCCCGTACAACTTGCTGCCACTGGCGCCGGGGGTCTCGCAACAGACAGGGTGCACCGGCAGCGGCACCGGGAATGGAGGAGTGGGCGCCTGCGGCAATAACGGCAATGTGCGCATCAGTGGCAGCAGGCCGCGCAATGACGACAACATCCTGGACGGTACGTCCATCACCCCGCCGGTGTTTGGCGGACAGGACGTGCAGCCGACGATGGACTCCATTGGAGAGTTTCGCATCGAGCAGAACAGCATGTCAGCCGAGTTCGGCAAGGCGGGTGGCGCCATCGTCATCGCCGAAACCAAGAGCGGCACCAACGAGTTCCATGGTACAGCGTACGGTTATCTGCGCAACCAGCGGCTTGACGCCAAAGATTATTTTGTCGAGCCAGGGCAGCCCAAGAACCCATTTACCTACGATGAATTCGGCGGCAGCATCGGCGGGCCCATCGTCAAGGGGAAGCTATTTTTCTTTACCGATTACGAAGCCATTCGTCTGCACGGTAGCCAGCCGCAGGCCGGCATTTTGGTGCCGGATGCGGCCTTTCGCAGCGGGGACCTCTCCGGCTTGTGTCCGGAGGGATTTACAGCAGGGGTGTGCAACAATCCCGCTAATCAGATCTACTATCCCGGAACCAAAAATCCGGTTCTCAACAACAGCATTACCGCCATCAGTCCGGTATCGCAGGCGATTATGGGAATCCTGCCGCTGGGAACAACCGTGGTGGGGCCGGGCATCGAGTCCCTGACGGTTAATTCGCCAAGTACCAACAGCATTAACCGCTTCAATCCGCGCATCGACTGGAACGTGTCGCAGAGGGACCATGTTTTCGGCACCCTGCACACCGAATACGGCGTTGGCTATAACTACGACATGATCACCGGTCCTGCGGGCCGCCAGGTTGGCCGGGACGCGAACTATGCCAGCACGCTGGGCTGGACCCACACCTTCAATCCCACCACCCTCAACGATTTTCGCTTCGGCTTTACCCACCGAATTGGAGATCGCAGCCCCTATGGCGCAGGCGCGGAATCGCCGGCCAGCTTCGGCATCCAGGGGATTCCCAATTGTCTCTCCAGCGTGCCGGATACGGGCGGAGGAGGTAAGTGCGGAACCCCCGGAGTGGCGATCAACGGCTACACGGGCATCACCAACGGTGGCATGCTGTACGAGCCGGCGTCCACGCAGCACTTCAGCGAAATGCTGACCAAGCAAGCCGGCCGGCATAGCTTGAAAATAGGGTTCCAGG
>DATGJK010000193.1:0-15317 GCA_035295245.1 Acidobacteriaceae bacterium | reverse complement strand
TTGCGGTCCTGCGGCGTTTCCATCTTCCCTTTGACCAGAACAGGCCGGAAACGCAGCGGCGATTCGGCGTTGATGATGGTCAGCAGAGTGAGAGCGACGACCAGCGGCCCGGGCGATCGGTACCATGCCTTCCCGCGGAAGGAGCTCCTGTACTCGGGCTCTGAGGCGAACGCAACGGCAGCCAGTGCGGAAAGCAGGCTGGCGACAAACATGGCCGTGGGTCCATCCACCAGATTGAGCAGGCCGATCGTGGCCGCGCATCCCAGAGAGGCTCCGAGCAAATCCACGCCGTATACCTGGCCGCGTGGCAGGGGACTGCGTGTCAGGGCAAGGCTGATGACCACGCCCGAGAAGACATACGGCACGGTCATGGCCGCCAGCAGTACGGCCCACACGAACACCATCATCAGCGATGGATATTCGGGGATCGCCAGCGACATCTGGGCGACAACCGATCCGGCCATCGTTAGCGCGGTGAGTACCGAATAGTGGGCCAGCGTTACCGAGAGCGGCCCGGACTCGAACTGTTCGCGGCGCAGGTAGACCCATACCGCCCCCACCGTCATGCCCAGCATCGCCACGCTGATCGCAAAGAAGGCCAGATAATACCAGGTGATGACGGAGAGCAGGCGCGTCTGCAGGATCTGAAACAGCAACAGGGAAAACGTGATCAGGAAGACGCCCGGAAGAAAGCGGGCCCTCGAAACCTGGCCGGGAAAACTCGACATGCGCACCTCGCACCAGCGCCGGAGGAACTAGCTGTCCTCACCGATAAGCTTCTGCTTCAGTTGGGAATCTGTTCTGAGTCCTGAAAGGTATTGCGATTGTAAACGCGCGTCTCGTCATTTCCTGATGCTACTTTTGGGGGGCGGAACTTTGTTGGCTACTGCGCCAAGCACCCGGTGTTAAGTGGAACGAACCTCAAAACTTGCGGTATTCCGTCCGGAGTTCTTGGCGACGTACAAGGCTGTGTCGGCGCGACTCAACACTTCCCATATATCTTCCGAATCGACACCGGGGCGGAATGTGGCAACCCCGAGGCTGATCGTCAGCCGGACCTCGCCGCCCGTCCCCTGGAAATGGCGCGAGCGAATCGCATCCAGAAGGTCCTCGATGCGCCGCGGCGCGACTTCCATATCCCAGCCCGGGAAAAGCAGCAGGAACTCCTCGCCGCCGTACCGCCCGACGAGATCATATCCGCGCGCCGCAGCCCGAAGACGCGTCGCGGTCTCGCGCAGGATGCTGTCGCCGCAAAGATGGCCGTAGTTGTCGTTGATGTGCTTGAATTCGTCTAAATCCGCCAGAATCACGCCCAGCGGCTGCCCGTCCCGCACCGAGCGTGACACTTCGCGCTCGAGATGTTCGAGAATCGCCGCCCGGTTGAACAGGCCGGTGAGCGAATCGTGCGTGGCCTGGATGTGCAGCTCGCGCCGCGCTGCTTCCAGTGCCTCCTTTTCCCGTTCCAGCTGCGCGGTACGTTCAGCGACCAGGCTGGTCAGGTGCCATTGGCGCCGGATGAGGCTGCGCGTCCGCAACGCCACGATGAGCCAGGCGAGCAGCAGCGCCAGAAGGACGTAGAAAACGTAGGCGAGCGGCCTCTTGAGCAGCGGGGGGAGCACCACGAAGCTGAAGACGGCGCGCGGCCGATTCCACGAACCGTCGGCATTCTCGGCCTCCACGACAAAGGTGTAATGGCCGGGAGGAAGGCTGGCGTATCGTGCGCTGCGCGCATCGGCGGCCACCCAGGACTTGTCCAGCCCATACATACGGTAGCTGAACCGCACCAGTTGCGGAGCGACAAAGGTGGGCGCAGTAAAAGCGACTTCGAAGTTGCCGGTACCGGTGCCGATACGATTGCCGTTCTCGAGAGGCAGTCTCCGTCCGTTGAATGTCACCTGCTCAATCTGGACTTGCGGTACCACGCGATTTACCGGCATGTGGGCCGGATCGACCACCGCCGCGCCTCCGATGGTGGCAAACCAAAGACGTCCGTCTCGAGCTTTCCAGGCGCACGGCATGCTGCCAAACAGCGTTTCGGGAATACGGAGCCCGGCGGCCTGCCCATAGGTGACGGCGTGCACGCTCGCGCCCCTTACACCCGCAGTGCGCTCAAGATCCGCCTTTGACACCCGCGAGATGCCGTTATCGCCGCCGAGCCACAGGTTTCCTTCGTTGTCTTCGAGCATTGAACCGATGGTGGTGTCCGGTATTCCTTGTTCGGGAGTCCACGAAACCACCCGGCCGTCCCGGATCCGGCTGATGCCGCCTCCGGAAACACCGGCCCAGATTGCGCCTTCGGCATCGGCATAGACGTACATCACGTGATCGCTGGGCAGGCCATCGGCTATGGTGTAACGCGTCAGCTTGCCGTGGAAGTACCGCTGCACTCCGCCGCCGTCGGACGCCAGCCAGATTGACCCATCCCGCGATTGCGTGATGTAGCGGATGATGCCCATGTCGGTGACGTGGCGAAAGCTCCCGGCCGAGAACTCGGCGAAGCCCTTCGGGTTATATCCCACCCACATGTGTCCGTCTCGGTCCTCGAACAGCGCGTTCAGTGAGGCATCCTGCGCATCGGGATCGTGATAGACGGTGACCCGGCCGTTGTCCCAGCGCGCCAGTGTTCCACGTCGATAGCCGATCCACAGGCTGCCCTCATGGGTCACCAGCAGCGAATAGACCGGTTGATTGGGAAGTCCGTTGCGTTGATCCAGCACCTCAACATGCCCGTCTGGGTAGAGCCGGTCCACGCCGTTGTTGTCCGCGCCGATGAAGATGCTGCCGTCCTTAGCCTCTGCCAATTCCCCGATATAGTTGCCGGCGAGACCTTCGGACTTGCCGAACACCGTAAAGCGGCCGTCGCGCAGCTGCACCACTCCGGAGTCCAGCGTGCCCACCCACAGGCTGCCTTCGCGATCCTCAAAGATCGCCGGCGTACATAGATCGCTGGGGAGTCCGCTCGCCACGCTGTACAGATCCAGGTGGTCTCCGTAAAGTCGCCCAAGACCGTGGTGGTCGAAAGCAATCCACAATACGCCGTCGTGATCGACGACAAGGCCGGCAATGTTTGGCCATGGCATCGTAGTTTTCGGCACCACAATCCGGCCCTGGATGATCTGGGCGAGGCCGTGCCCCAGGGTGCCGACCCACAGCGAGCCATCCGGCGAGGCGGCGAGCGTAGTGACGGTGTTGTCAGGCAGCCCGTTCCTCTTCGTGAAGGTCACGAACCGGCCATCCGCGAAACGGGAAAGTCCGTTTTCCGTGCCGACCCAGAGCGTTCCGCCGGCGTCGATGCTTACCGCGCGCACCGCGGCATCGGCCAGGCCATGGCCGCTGGTCCAGTTTTCGATATGCCCATTTGCGATGCGGTTCAGACCCAGTGCCGTGCCCACCCACAGCCCGCCCTGCCGATCCTCGCACAGCGCCGTGATGTTGTTGTCGGTCAACCCATCCCGCGCGGTCAGGACCGTAAATGTGCCGCCGTGTTCTGCTGTTACGGAAGGGTGGAACTGGTTGAGGCCGCTGTCCGTGCCCACCCATAAGGTTCCATCCCGGCCTGCCGCCAGCGTTTGAATGAAGTTCGAGCGCAGGCCCTGCGCGTTGTGAATCGTAAAGGTGACAAAGCGCACGCCATCAAACCGCGTCAGGCCCTCTTCGGTACCAAACCAGAGATAACCATCAGCCGTCTGCGCGACCGCATGAACCGAGTTTTCCGGCAAGCCTCCCTCGTCGTTCCACGTGGTCTGCACGTACTGGGTGATCGCCTTATGCGGATCCAGAGCGGACGCCGGGCGAACCAGCAGCGCAGCCGCCAAAAGCACAGGGCGAACCGCTCCCAGCCGCAGCCGGGATCGAATTAGTGGGCCGAATCGGTTCATTTGCCTGACTTGCTCCACGTTTCCCGCAGGCGGCCTGACCCGTCGCGAGCGGCACACTGCGAATCAGCCGGAAGATGCAGAGCGTGATCGTTTTTACCAGGAATTTGACCGAGTATAACGTTAGGCCCGGAAGGTCTCAACCCAAATTGCAGCAGAGGGTTTGACTCTCTTGTGTTAACCGGTATTACCTTCGTCCCACTCCAGAAAATCCCAGGAGGCAGTTAATTCAGCGCCAAGACCTTGGGCGATGCGGGTAGCCGCTCTTTCAATCTCGCGCATTTGCCCCGCCAGGTAGTCGCGCGAGCCGGAGATGCCCGCGATGCCCAGCGTCGCCGATTGCCATGTCACCGCCTCATCCAATTCCGCGATCGAAATGTTGAAGCCGTGCGCAAGCTTCTCCTTCAGGCTGCGAACCACCTGCCGCCGGTCTTTGAGCGATGCCGCATGCTCAATCCGCAGCTCAACGATCATAACGGCAACGGGCATCGGGACCCATCATAAACAGCCGCAGGGGAGGACAGGGAAAAGCCTGCTGCTCCCGAATTCCATAGCCTTTCTGTGGCCCTCAAACTGTCTTTCCGTGTGAACGGCGGTGGTGCGGCCCGCATCTCTCTTAACAGATAGACAGAGAAACCCGACCGCGACGGAGCAGCTTCTATGAAACCTGCATCGGTTTTGGCATTGATTGCCTTTTCGAGCTGCGGCCTGCTGTTCGCGCAGGAGCAGAATCCCACGGCAACCGAACATTGGCCGCAAAACGGCCAGGGGCCCCAGGGAGAAACCGCAACCGGCGAGCCGGTCTACAGGATCAATGTGGTCGGCCGCGACATTCCCGCTATCAACTACTTCCACCGGAGTGGCGCGACGAAAGTTGGCTTCCGCGGCACCGATCTCCTGCCGGGCGTAAAAGGAGACGCCGACGTGAGCAGCCTCAATGGCCGCACATTGATCAAGGCTCATTTTGAAGGACTTCACCCGGCAAATGAATTCGGCGTCGAGTATCTGACCTACGTGCTGTGGGCGGTTACTCCGGAAGGCCGGCCGACAAACCTCGGCGAAGTGCTCTGGTCCCATGGGCGCGCCGAAACCACGGTGACCACCAATCTGCAGTCCTTTGGGCTGATCCTGACAGCCGAGCCCTATTTTGCCGTTACCATGCCCAGCGACGTCGTGGTCGCCCAGAATTACGTCCTGCCCAATAAAACAGCCGGTGTGCTCGAAACGGTCGATGCCCACTACAGTCTGCTGCCGCGTGGCGCGTACACCGAAACCGCCGGACAACATGAGGTACTCCACCCGATCAGCACCAACGACCGTTCGCCGCTGGATCTGTATGAGGCCATCAACGCCGTCCAGATTGCGGATGCCGGGGGTGCAGAACACTGGGCGGCGGACACGATGGCCACCGCAAAGCAGGATCTCGAAAATGCCCAGCAGATGGACATTCACCAGCAGGACAAAAAGCAGGAGATTACCTATGCGCGCGAAGCCGTTCAGACGGCGGAAGATGCGCGCATCATGACCATTCGCAAAATTAAGGCGCACGACGAGGCCGAGCAGCGCCAGCAGGCGATGGAGGCGCAACAGCAGGCACAGGAGCAGGCAAGCGCGGCCCAGCAGCAGGCTGCGGAAGCCCAGCAGCAGCAACAGGCCGCTCAGGCCCAGGCCGAGCAGGCGCGGCGAGAGGCGGAGCAGGCTCGCCAGCAGGCGCTGGAGCAACAGCAGCAGGCGCAGCAGCAAGCGCAGCAAGCTCAGCAGCAGGCTCAGGAGGCCCAGGAAGCTGCGCGTCGCGCTCAGGCTGAGCAGCAGTCTGCGATGGCCCAGGCGGCGGCAGCCCAGCAGCAGGCTGCGGCAGCCAATCAGCAGACGGAGCAGTTGCGTGAGAAGCTCCGTGAGCAGCTAAACCAGGTTCTCCAGACACAGGAGACGGCCCGCGGTCTGATCGTGAACATGTCGGACGTGCTTTTCAATCTGAACAGCGCCCAGCTCAAACCGGACGCGCGGGTCAAGCTGGCAAAAGTGGCCGGCATCCTCGAGACCTATCCGGGACTGAAGCTGCAGGTTGAGGGCTACACCGACAGCACCGGCTCGCCGGGCTACAACCTGAAGCTCTCCGACAAACGCGCCACCTCGGTTGAGGCGTTCCTGATTCAGCAGGGAGTGCAGCCACCTGCTATTACGGCGCAGGGCTATGGTGAAGCTGATCCGGTAGCCAGCAATGCCACAGCATCCGGCCGCGCCGAGAACCGGCGGGTGGAACTGGTCGTCTCCGGCAACCCGATCGGGATCCAGCAACAGCCGCCTGCGCAGGGAGCGACGAGTCTGCCACAGGTCGGTCAGCCGGCCCCTGCAGAACAGCCTGGAACCCACTGAAGCAGTCGCAGGTTGAATGGCGGAGAGGCCGCCCCTCGGGGTGGCCTCTTTCTTTCTCGTGTTCAGGGCTCAATGGCTTGGCGGTTGTGCAGGCTGGGGCTGCGACCACACGGTCGCCAGCGTCCGATAGAGCTCCGCGGACTGTTCGGGCGGCCACGCTTCACTGATCGGTTTCTTTCCGGAAGAAAGAAGCCACCACGCCAGCGGAGCCTGCGTAATGTCGTAGCCGGCGTCGTGCATCAGCATGAGACTGACACGCTCGCTCTGGTGCATCTCGCGGCGTGCGATCGTTCGTTGATCGACTCCCAACGCCTCCCCTCCGGCAAAGGCTGCAAACCCGGCTGGACCGCCAAGGGCGAACTGAGCGGCATACGCCGCGAACTGGGAAGTCTCCAGGGCTCGCTTCGCCATGCGGGTGCGAAGTTTTTGCTTTTCCAGAACAGTGGCCACTGCGTCTGCCAGCAAAGCCGCGAGCTGCGCGTCGTTCTGCATCCGTTCGACGCACTTATAGGGCACCAGAACAGCGCCGTCGGGCAGCGAGACAGGAAAGATACCCCATTTCGCGTCGACGACGATGAACCGAAACGTGAGTTTTGCCGGGTCCGAATCGGAAAGCTCCTTTTGATATTCGGGAATGAGGCTGTTTCCAATGTTGGTGACGCGATCCTGCATGGCTGCATCTGGCCAGGGTTTCACTCGGTTGAGATTCACGCCAGTTAGGGCGACGCTCAGCCTGCTTTGGCTCGGCGTTGCGGACGCGGACGCAGGATCGTACTCAGATTTTTCGCGAAACTTTTCTTCGTGGGGCGTCGTGATGTTGGGGTCCAACCGAATGCTGTTCGCGACCACGATGCCGTCCGGCCGCATCTCGCCCTGGTACTTGATCCAGGTATTTGCATTCACGGCGTCCACGGATTGAATGCTGAATGTGATATTTGCTTTGAACGGAATCAAGATCCAATAGCCGTCCGCGCGCACGATAATAGTGCCCGGAGGAGACCCCGGGGCGTTTCGGATTGGAGGAGCATCCACAACTCCCTCGCCCGAGACTTCGCCATACTTTATGGGATGCTCCAGGATCTTCGACGCCTGCAGCAGGTTCTGCTGCTTACGGAGCACGCCAAATACCGTCAGATACTCGCCGAGTTTTGGAGCAACTTTCGGACAGCCGCTGAATGTCGTGTCGCTGTTGCTCCAGCCGCTCATCGTTGTTTCGCCACACACGATGCGGATGGTGTTCACGTCAAAATCCGACGAAGACGCTACACGCGTGACAAAGCCCTCGATGGCGGGCCGTTCCTCGGGTACCTGAGCCGTCGCGTGCTGAACGGCAGACAGGGCCAGAGCAAGAAAACTGAGCAGAGGAGCTGTTTTCATTGCGCCAGTATAGGGATGCACTTTCGCGCCTCGCTATAGAATATCGTCGCTGGTGATTGGCAGACCGGTCCACTCATTGCGCGGGCGGCGGGGCGCTGGTCGTGCTCGATCCACCTTCCGCCCCGCTGGCAGCCGGATTATTCCACAGCATGCCCAGCGCCTGGTACAGAGTTGCCGAACGGTAGGGAAGCGACACTGCGGTGAGTTGCTTGTCGTGATTGGCCAGCAGCCACCACGCCACCGGCGCCTGTTCGATATCGAATCCTGCCTCGCGCATCAGGTTCAGGGCGACGCGCCCGCTCTGGGCGTACTCGGCGCCGATGATGTCGCGCAGATCATCACGAGAGCCGGTGAACCCAGCCTGCTTCGCTGAAGAGATTAAGGATTCGGTGGCGTTCACAATGGATTCCCTCGTCGCCGCCGCGTTGGCGGCAATGCGGGTCCTCCAGGTCTGCCGTTCCAGAATGCAGGCGATCGAGTCGGCAAGCAGCGCCGCGACCTGCGAATCGTTCTGCAGACGCTGGACGTCCTGACGAGGCAGCAGCACCAGCCCGTTCGGCAACGGAACCGGCTCGCTGCCCATCCGCGGCCCATCGACAACCATGAAATGAAAGCCGACCTTCTGCGGATCCGCGTCCGGCAAAGCGCGCTGCCAGGCAGGGATCAGCTTCTGGCCGATGGCCTCGATATGCTCTTCCATCATGGTGTCCGGCCAGAGTGGCAGTTTCGTTCGGATCGCCCGCGGATTGTCGAACGCCGCGTTCCTCTCCATCCCCGGACCAGCGTTGGCGCCGAAGGTGATGCTGCTCGCTATCAGAACTCCATCCGCGCGCTGCCTGGCTTTGTAGATCATCCACTCGTTCGGCTTCACGTCGGCCAGGGTCTGCAGGGGCGGATTGAAACTGATCGCAGCGTCGGAGGGAAGAAGAACGCGGTAGCCGTCGGCAAAGACTTCGGGCGGTGCGGTGTGGACGGCTTCGACGATCGCCGCTCCGGCGATTTCCTTTTCGGCAGGGACCTCAATCTCGATCCGCGTGGCATTGGCGGCCGAGCCGTTCTCCGCGAGCGTTCCGAAGATCGTCATGCCTTCGCCGACGAAGGGCATTTCCTCAGGACATCCCGGCGTAATCGCTTTGCCGTCGCTGCGCCCGGTCTGCGTATCGGGACCGCATAATACGTGGATTCCATTGACGGAGAAATCTGTGGGAGACAGCACCCGCGTAACAAAACCCTCGACCGCAGGCGCTCCCCGAGGCTGTTGCGGAAATCCGCAGGCCGTCCCGGCCAGGCAGACGAACAATGCACCTGGCAACGCTTTCATGGCAAGCAGTATAGGCCGGAAAGCGACGATGGGGCACGATGCCTTTCGTCAGCAGGAACGTGCCATTCGTCACAACCAGACTTTTTCCACAAAGAGATACTTGCAAAAAGCAAGTAATCCTTGCTAGCGTAGTTTTCGTGGCCGGGAACACCACAGTGCTTCACCGATCCGGCTGTCCAGTCAATATGGCGCTGGAAGTCTTCGGTGATCGCTGGTCGCTGCTCATTGTTCGCGATCTGATGGTGCGCGGCTTTCGCACGTTCTACGATTTTGAGAACTCCGGGGAGGGAATTGCGACCAATATTCTCGCGGACCGCCTGCGCCGCCTTTGTGAGGCGGGCATCGTCGAGCGGGAGCCGGACGAAAAGGACCGGCGGCGCATGAACTACCGGCTCACGGAGAAGGGGATCGACCTCGCGCCGGTCCTGCTGGAAATGCTGATATGGGGAGCGCGCCACGAACCGAGCGGCGCTCCATGCGAAGTCATCGCCGAAATGGCGAAGAACCGGGACGCGCTGGTCGAGGAGACGCGTCGCCGCTGGCGCGAACGGGATCCCAGGCCGATTCTTCCGTGGCTGGGCGGCCCGCAACTGGTCAGGAAAAAACGGGCAGCGCGCAATTCATAATTCGTCTTCATTCCGGGCCCTCGTTTCGAGTTCGAGCTGTCATCGCACGTCAATCCCCTTATCTCCAGGAGGAACACCATGGAGTCCGCTCTGTCCGCCCAACTCGTCCCTGCAGATTCAACAGAAATTTCACGCTCCCGGCTATGGACCGGCCGCATCGTGGCTGGCATCATTGCTGCGTTTATGTTTTTCGACGCGGCCATGAAGTTCGTTAACCCGGCGCCCGTCCGCGAGGCCTTTGCCCGCACCGGCTGGCCGGTACATCTGTCTCCCGTTCTCGGCGCGATCCTGCTGGCCAGCACCATTCTGTGGCTGGTCCCGCGCACATCGATTCTCGGCGCGATCCTGCTCACCGGCTATCTCGGTGGCGCCGTCGCCGCGAACCTTCGGCTTGAAGAGCCGGTCTTCAGCCACACGCTGTTTCCGGTCTATTTTGGCGTGCTGCTTTGGGGATCGATGTGGCTGCGCGACCCGCGAATCACGGCTCTCATCCCGATCCGTAAAAACCAGTGAGGCGTCCCGTGCGGAAGGAGAGGAACCATGTCCATCCCTTTCGAAAAACTCAATCCCTTACCTTGCTAAGGAGATATCCATGAAGCTCTCGTCGTATCTGCATTTCAGCGGTCAATGCGAAGAAGCCTTCAACCTGTATGCGAAGGTGTTCAACGCCAAGCCAACCGGTGTCTTCCGGTTCGCCCACAGCCCCATGGCCGGCCAATTTGGCCCTGACTGGGACAACAAAGTGATGCACATCGACCTGCCCATCGACGGCCAGGTCCTGATGGGATCCGATGCCCCCGGTCCCCACTTCCAGAAGCCGCAGGGTTTCGCCGTGTGTATCGAGCCGGCGAACGAAGCCGAAGCCGAGCGCATCTACAACGCGCTCTCTGAAGGAGGAGACATCAAGATGCCGCTTCAGGAGACCTTCTGGGCGAAGCGCTATGCGCAATTCACGGATCGCTTCGGCACACCGTGGATGGTGAATATTTCGAAGCAGATGTAGCATGCGGCCCTGATCCCAAAAAACTGAAAGGACAGTTATGAGCAAAGTTCGCGTACTGGCCGGAACGCGCAAAGGAGCGTTCGTTCTGACCGCCGACGGAAAACGCGAGAAGTGGGATGTGAGCGGCCCGTTCTTCGCCGGATGGGAGGTCTACCACATGAAGGGCTCGCCGGTGAATCCCGACCGCATTTACGCTTCGCAGACGAGCGGCTGGTTTGGGCAGATCATCCAGGTGTCCGACGACGGCGGCAAAACCTGGAACGCGCCCGGCGGCGGTATCCAGAAATCGCCTCAGGGGTTCCCCATGGGCGAGAGCAACCGCTTCGTCTACGACTCGGCCGCGGCCCCGCTGACCACTCATCAGTGGTACGACGGCACGCAGCATCCGTGGGAGTTCAAGCGTGTCTGGCATCTGGAGCCGTCGCTCACCGACGCGGAAGCGGTGTACGCCGGCGTGGAAGATGCGGCGATCTTCCACTCGAAAGACGGCGCGCACTCCTGGAAGGAGCTGCCGGGCCTACGCGGCCACGGCACCGGACCGAACTGGCAGCCGGGCGCGGGCGGCATGTGTCTGCACACCATCGTGCTCGACCCGTCGGATCCGAACCGCATCTACATCGCCATTTCCGCGGCAGGAGCCTTCCGCACCGACGACGGCGGCAAGACCTGGAAACCGATCAACAAAGGGCTGCGCTCGCAGTTTCTCCCCGACCAGGATTCCGAGGTCGGGCACTGTGTCCATCACATCGCCATGAGTCCGCGGCGGCCCGGTGTGCTCTTTATGCAGAAACACTGGGACGTGATGCGCAGCGACGACGCCGGCGACAGCTGGCGCGAGGTCAGCGGCAATCTGGCCACTGATTTCGGCTTCGTCATCGACGTCCATGCCCACCAGCCGGAGACAATCTACGTCGTGCCCATCAAGAGCGACTCCGAGCACTACCCGCTCGATGGCAAGCTGCAGGTGTGGCGCAGCAAGTCCGGTGGCTGCGAGTGGGAGGCGTTGACCAACGGCCTTCCGCAGAAGGACTGCTACGTGAACGTCCTGCGCGATGCCATGTCCGTCGATCAGCTCGACGACTGCGGCATTTATTTCGGCACGACGGGCGGACAGATCTACTGCTCGCCAGACGGTGGAGATACGTGGAAGCCGATCGTGCGCGATCTGCCGCCCGTGCTCTCCGTGGAGGTGCAGACACTCGCATGAACGCCGTACCCGTTCGCGTGGAACTCCCGTTTCACCTGCGCAATCTCGCGCAGGTGAACGGGGAAGTGCGCGTCGAAGTCGCGCCGCCGGTGACCATCGCGCGCGTACTCGATGCGCTGGAAAGCCGCTATCCGGTACTGCGCGGCACCATTCGCGATCACGATACGCAGAAGCGCCGTGCATTTCTGCGCTTCTTCGCCTGCCAGGAGGACCTGTCGCACGATTCCCCCGACAAACCGCTGCCTGAGGCAGTGGCTTCGGGCAATGAGCCGCTGCTCATCATCGGAGCCATCGCCGGTGGCGGGGACCAGCCATTCAGGCAAACGCGCTCGGGCACTGAATTCTGATCACCGATCGTAATCCGGAGAAACCCATGCAGAAGATCAAGCCATTCTTGTGGTTCGACAACCAAGCTGAGGAAGCTGCGAATTTCTACGTTTCAGTTTTCCGCAGCGGGAAGATCGGCCAGATCTTCCGTGCCCCTGAGGGCGGACCGCTGCCGGCAGGCACCGCGCTGGTAGTGCCCTTTGAAGTCCGCGGACTCGAATGTATTGCCATGAACGGTGGTCCGGGGCATCCGTTCACCGACGCGATTTCCCTGACCGTCGAATGCGCCGATCAGGCGGAGATCGACGACCTCTGGCAAAAACTGACGGCTGACGGCGGCCAGGAGGTCGCCTGCGGCTGGCTGCGGGATAAATACGGCCTCTGCTGGCAGATCAATCCGGCCAACATGCCCGAACTGCTGCGGGGCAGGGACGCAGCCGGAGGCGCCCGGGCCTTCCAGGCCATGATGAAGATGAAGAAGATCGACATTGCCGAGCTCAGGCGCGCCGGCGGGCTCGCCTGACCCTGCAGACCCTTGCTGGGACCGCCTTCGACGGTCCCGGGGCCCTGTTCACGAGCTCAAAAATTAATTGTGACGCACGTCACATCCTCGGGCTATGATGATGGCCTCCTGAATCCCCCGCAGGAACGGCCTCCGGCCCTATTTCAAATTCAGGAGAGCATCCCGATGCATTCGCGCGATGCCTTTGCTGCGGTTGCAATAGCAGCCGCCCTCCTCGTTCCCCCTCTGCATGGACAGGGATTCGGCGCCAGCAAGACCAAAGTGACACTGCAGCGTAAGCTGCCTGCGCTCATGCGCCTCCCCGGCAACACTATCCGCGTGCGTGCCACAGGTCACGCGAACGAAGCCGACCTGGCGCAGGATTTGCAGGCGCAGCTGGAAACCGAGCTCCTGAAAGACGATCCGAAGCTGCAGGCGGATGAAGAGCATCCGGCCACCACAGTTACCTGCCAGATCACCAACTACGCCCATCCGCAGCCCATTCTGGAGCAGAAGCCGAATGCGTTCGCAGGAAAGAACGGGCCGAAGACCCTGAACTATATCCGGGTAACCGGCAGCCTCAGCGTGGCCTTCCAGGCCAAAGCGGCCGACGGCCACATGGTCGGATCGGACAACGTGACGGTGAATTACGACCAGGAATTCGACAGCTCCGGAAACAACGCCTCGCACGGCCTCATGGGATCGATGACTAGTTCCTGGCACAAGCTGCGCGGCGGTCCCAGCAGCGCTGCATCCCAGGACGACCAGCCGCCTACCGACGCCGAGCTGCGCGCACGGCTGCTGACAATGGCCGTGCATCGGATGGCCGAACAGATCGTGAACACCGACGAGTCGATCGATGTTCTGCTGGCCAAAGACAAGAGCCTGGAGGAAGGTGACAAGCAGGCCGAGGCTGGGTTGTGGCAGCGCGCCCAGGAAACCTTCGAAACCGCAACACCGTCCGCGAATAAGGCAGAGGATGCGTACCGGCTCTACAACGTCGGCGTCGCCTATGAGGCTCTGGCGTATCAGGCTTCCGACGACAAGACAGCGATGAAGCTGCTCGACCAGGCGGCGATCAACTACGGCAAGGCCATCGACGCCAAGCCTGACGAGAAGTATTTCCTCTTCCCGCAAAAGCGCATAGAAACCGCGCTTGCGCACTACCGCAAGCTCGAGGACGAGAAGAATGCTCCGCCTCCGCCGGCGCCGGCGCCACCGGTTCGCGAGGTCGCGGCTGCGACGCCGCCTGCTCACCCTGCCGCTGCGCACGGAACTGATCCGCCCGCCGGCTCCTCTACGCATGTGCTGAACAACGCCAAGGTCGTCGCCATGGCCAGGGCTGGGCTCGATGACGATTCGATCACCGCTGCGGTGCGCAACGCCAAAGCCGCCGACTTCGACCTAAGTTCCGTTGGTCAGCGGCAGCTCATGCATGGCGGCGTGGACGCTACCGTGATCAGCGCCATGAAGGCTCGCGCTGTCCGTGATCTGGCCGCGGGCAAATGATCCCCAGCGTCCCCAGGCGCATCATCGCGGGGATGGCAGCCGCATTTCTGAGCTGCCTCCCCGCGCACGCGCAGGATGAGCGCTGCGGAGCGGGGCGCGACCTCGTTGTACAGGCCCTGGAGCGGATCACTCCCGGCAGCGGGGATGACGCTTTCGAGGACGCTCTGCAGCTCCTCAAGCATGCCGTTTCCACGTGCAGCGAACTCGGCGACGCCTGGTACTATCGCAGCCTCCTGGAGCAGCGCCTCGGACACGCATCGCTGGCGCAGTATTCCCTGACCAAGGCCCAGCTCTTCGGATCGGAAGCGATGCGCGAGGGCCTCAATCCGCTGGTGCTCGCTACGCCTCCGGCGCGACGCGGCCTGCCGGCGGAAGCGCCACAGCCTGGCCAGCCCGCACCATCGGGCCCGGCGACGCCCGGTCCCGTGCAGCAAAAATGGGCGCTGGTCGTGGGTATCAGCCACTTCAGCGACCGCGCCGTCCCCGGACTCAGCTACACCACTGCGGATGCTAATGCGTTTGCCGATGAGCTGAAGGACGCCGGCATCGGCCGCTTCCCCGCCGATAACGTGCACGTTCTCACCGATGACCAGGCAACGACGCGCAACATCAAGGAGCAGCTCAACTGGATAGCCCGGCACGCTCAGCCCAACGACCTGGTCGTGATCTATGTCGCGACGCACGGGTCGCCTCGCGAACTGGATTCCGCCGGTGGTGCGACCTACATCGTTACCTACGACACCGAAATCAAAAACGCCGATAAGCCGGATGAGGATGCCCTCTATGCCACGGCCCTGCCCATGGTGGAGCTGGCCAATGCCGTCGCGACCCGAATGAAGGCGCTGCGCACGGCGGTGATCCTCGATACCTGCTACAGCGGCGGCGCGATCGCCGGCAACACCATCAAAATGGGCGCAGGCCTCACCAATGCCGCGCCTTCCTCCTCGATGCTCGACCGCATGAGCCAGGGCACCGGGCGCATCGTCATCGCGGCCAGCAGTTCGAATGAAGAGTCGCTCGAGAGCACCGAACTGCACCACGGCTACTTCACCTGGTACCTGCTGCAGGCGCTGAAGACCAGCAACGGAATGACGCCGCTCAGCGAGATTTACGCGAATGTCGCGCAGCAGGTCGCGCAGAAAGTCGCCGCCGACGGGCAGAAAGGCGGCGAGCAACTCCGCCAGCATCCGGTGA
>DATGJK010000192.1:0-6471 GCA_035295245.1 Acidobacteriaceae bacterium | reverse complement strand
CCGATTTACCAGGCATTGCGCGTGGTCAGCGAAGGGTTCACCGTTCCATCCCCCATCAACGTGATCCTCGAGGTGCAGCAGCACCTGGGCGAAGGCCGCGTGCGCTGCGTCGCGATGGAAGCGACGGAGGGCATGGTGCGGGGAATGAAGGCCATCGACCTCGGCGGCCCGATTACCGTGCCCGTGGGCCGCGCCACGCTGGGCCGGGTGCTCAACGTGATCGGCGAGCCTGTCGATCAGCTTGGCCCAGTGAACGCGAAGGAGCGCAAGCCCATCCACCACGCCGCTCCGGCGTTCGATGAGCAATCGACGCGCGAGGAGATGTTCGAGACGGGCGTGAAGGTCGTTGATCTGATCCAGCCCTTCCTCAAAGGCGGCAAGATCGGCCTCTTCGGCGGCGCCGGTGTCGGCAAGACCGTCGTCATCATGGAGCTGATCAACAACGTCGCGACCAAACACGGCGGCTTCTCGGTATTTGCCGGCGTCGGCGAACGCACCCGCGAAGGCAACGACCTGTGGATCGAAATGCAGGAGTCCGGCGTTATCAATTTGAAGGAGCTGGATAAGTCGAAGGCCGCGCTGATCTACGGCCAGATGACGGAGCCGCCCGGCGCGCGCCTGCGCGTTGCGCTGACGGGGCTGACGGTCGCTGAATACTTCCGCGACGAAGAAGGCGCCGACACGCTGCTCTTCATCGACAACATCTTCCGCTTCACGCAGGCGGGTTCTGAAGTGTCGACGCTGCTGGGCCGCATGCCGTCCGCCGTGGGATACCAGCCGAACCTGGCGACGGAGATGGGCGAGTTGCAGGAGCGCATCACCTCGACCAAGCGCGGATCGGTCACCTCGGTGCAGGCCGTGTACGTTCCGGCTGACGACCTCACGGATCCGGCTCCGGCGACGACCTTCGCTCATCTCGATGCGACCACGGTGCTTTCGCGCCCGCTGTCGGAACTGGGCATCTATCCGGCCGTGGATCCGCTGGCTTCTACATCGCGCATCCTTACGCCGCGCGTTGTCGGGCAGGAGCACTATGACGTGGCGCAGGGTGTGAAGCGCATTCTGCAGCGCTACAAGGACCTGCAGGACATCATCGCGATTCTGGGCATCGACGAGTTGTCAGAAGAGGACAAGATCACCGTGTCGCGCGCGCGCAAGGTGCAGAAGTTCCTCTCGCAGCCGTTTCACGTGGCCGAGCAGTTCACCGGCATCCCCGGCAAATACTGCAAGATCGCGGATACGGTGCGCAGCTTTAAGGAAGTCATCGAAGGCAAGCACGACGACGTGCCGGAGCAGGCGTTCTACATGCGTGGCACCATCGAAGAGGTGCTGGAAGAAGCCGAGAAGCTGAAGGTGGCGACGAAATAGGGCGGTCTAGCGCCCCGTCGCTCGGGGCATTGTGTCAGGGCACGACTTGAGTCGTGCCATAACGGATGGGCAACGGATGGGGGCTTTAGCCCCTGAGGTACTTAGGCGAAATAAGATGGCTGACCAGCTCAAAGTCAGGCTCGTCACTCCGGATCGCATCCTCGTCGATCAAACGGTGGATGCGGTGGAATTGCCGGGGAAGAATGGATACTTCGAGGTGCTGTATGGGCACGCGCCGCTGCTCTCGGCCCTTGGAGCCGGTGAGGTGCGCCTGCACGGCGGCGAGAGCGGCGATGAGCGCTACAGCGTGGCGCGCGGCTTCGTCGAAGTGCTCCCCGAGCGCGTGACGATCCTGGCTGAGACAGCGCAGAAGCCCGAGGAGATCGACACCGGCGCCGCGCAGCAGCAACTGCGGCACGGGCAGCAGCTGTGGAACGAAGCAGGCGAAGACCCCGCCAAGTACGCGCACGCCAACGAAGTCATCGCCGAGGCGGAAGCGCGCCTCGAGAGCGCAGGCGCAAAGAAAGCCTGAGCGATCGGCGGCTCCGCCTGAGAGCCGCCGATCGCGTCCACCGCTACTTCCCAATCGGCTTGTACCCGGAGGAGCCCGCCTTCTTCAGGGCGGCGACTCCGTCCGCCGAGCTCAGCAGCGGCGTGGTCTTCACCGCCCTGCACGAGCCGCCCGCGGAAATCGCGAAGGCAAACGCGGCGGCGCTGATGTTGTCGGGCATCTCATAAATCCCGATCACGTCGTACTCGCCGAAGGACAGGTAGAGCGGGCCAAGTTTGCCGCCGAGCTTTTCCACCACTTTGCGGACCGTATCCGTGCGGTCCTGCGGTTTGCTGACCAGCTTGTCCAGAGCTTCACTGGTATAGGCCACCTGCACGAGGTAACTGGGCATACGGGATCCTTCCTTTCAGAAGAGAGCTTTGCGAGCTTTTCGGAGGAGGGCGGCAGTATACGCCGGATCAGCGATCAGTGATCAGTGATCAGGCGACCGCGGTGCGCTCGCAGGAGCGGCACGGCCGCTGCGACGGCGAAGCGGCGGTGCCTCCGGTACACTCGACAGACCGTGACTCCGGCTCTCCAGTCCGAACCGCAGCCGGGCTTTTGGGCGTCGGTGTGGGATGCGCTGCGCGGCACGCATCAGGACTTCACCACCGGCGACCTGAACCGCTCCATTCTGCTGCTGGCCATTCCCATGGTGCTGGAGATGGCGCTGGAGTCGCTGTTTGCGGTGGTGGACACGTTCTGGGTCGGCCGGCTGGGCGCGGACGCAGTCGCAACGGTGGGACTGACGGAATCGATGCTGGCTCTGGTCTTCGCCATCGGCCTCGGCGTTTCGCTGTCGACAACCGCCATGGTGGCGCGCAGGATCGGGGAAAAAGATCCGGAGCATGCCGCGATTTCTGCCGTGCAGGCGATCGTGCTGGGGCTGCTGATTTCCGTGGGGCTGGGCATCCCGGCCTGGTTCTTCGCGCCGCGGCTGCTGGCGCTGATGGGCGCGACGCCGGCCATTGTCGCCACCGGTTCCGGTTATGCGCGGATCGCTCTCGGCGGCGGCGGTGTCATCGTCATGCTGTTCCTCAATAACGCCATCTTTCGCGGTGCTGGAGATGCGGCCATCGCGATGCGCCTGTTGTGGGTGTCCAACGTCATCAATCTCGTGCTCGATCCCTGCTTCATCTTTGGGCTCGGGCCGTTTCCGCATCTGGGCGTTACCGGCGCGGCGCTGGCGACGTTTACCGGGCGCAGCATCGGCGTGCTCTATCAGTTCTGGCGGCTGCTGCGCGGGACGGAGAGAATCCATGTTCTGGTGCGCCATCTGCGCCTGAATTTGCCCGTCATGGGCCGCTTGCTGCGGATCTCGCTGACCGGCATTCTGCAGTTTGCGATTGCGAACGCCAGCTGGATCGGGCTGGTGCGGATCATTGCGCTCTTCGGATCGGCGGCCGTCGCTGGGTATACGGTCGCGATACGCATTGTGATCTTCTACACTCTGCCGCTGTGGGGCCTGAGCAATGCGGCGGCCACGCTGGTGGGGCAGAATCTGGGAGCAGCGCGTCCGGATCGCGCCGAGCAGGCGGTGTGGCGCACAGGAATGTACAGCATGGCCATCCTCGCCGTCATGGCGGTCTTTCTCTTTGCGTTCGCGACGCCCATCGTGCGCATTTTCGTCAGCGATCCCGCGGTGGTCGCCGTTGCGGCCCTGGCGCTGCGCACCTTCAGCTGCGGCAACGTCGCGTATGCCTGGGTCATGGTGCTGCTGCAGGCGTTCAACGGCTGCGGCGACACAATCACGCCCACGTTTGTCAATTTCCTGGGCTTCTGGGTGCTCGAGTTGCCGCTGGCATGGTGGCTCGCCGTGCGGCTGCATTTGCAGCAGCAGGGAGCGTTCCTGGCGGTGGTGATTGCGGAGTGTTCCATTGCCCTCGGATGCCTGCTTCTCTTCCGCCGCGGGCGCTGGAAGAGCGTGCGCGTGTAAGCACGGAAATACTTCAAAGATCGGCATTTGCAATGGGTGCTTTTCATGGCGTTACTGAAGAGACCCCCCTGTGCCAGCGGTCACATACAGTCGTCCATTGCGGGGAAGAGGATTTAATCCCGGAAAGGAGGGCTGATATGCCGAATCGAATCCACGTCGCATTCGTGGCGGGGCTCCTGGCTACCGCCGCATTCGGAATCGCCCAGACTGGGACGCAAATCAAAACTGTGCCTGTGAAGCAGACTTCACCGGCATCCGGAAAACAGATGTATGAGACCTATTGCGCGGTGTGCCATGGGATGGATGGCCGGGGAACCGGACCGGCGGCCGTCGCCCTGAAAGACGCTCCGACGAATCTCGTACAGCTGGCAAAACAAAACGGGGGCAACTTCCCCGACGCCCACGTTTATGCCGTGCTGCAGTTTGGGGTAGAAAACTCTGCGCATGGCTCGAAAGATATGCCGGTGTGGGGCCCTGCGCTGCGGTCTCTCAATGAGGGGACTCCGACCTCCAGCATGCTGGAGCATCAGAGAATCGCGAACCTTACGAATTATCTAAAGAGCCTGCAGGAGCAGTAACGCCGCTCACTCGCGAAAAAACTCCCTGCCGCATGCAACGGCAGGGAGTTTTTCTGTCTCGGGAGAACGCTGTGCTTACTTCGCCTTGATCAGGATGATCACGAAGGTGAAGAGCGCGAGGGACTCCATAAACGCGAGGCCGAGAATCAGGAACAGCTGGATCGCTGCGCGCGCTCCGGGATTGCGGGCGACTGCCTCCGTGGCGGAACCGGCAGCGCGGCCCTGTCCGAGGCCGCAAAGGCCGGAGGCGATCGCCATGCCGATGCCGGCGCCGATCGGGATGAGGTTATTCGTGGTGCTCCCTCCGGCCGTCTGCGCGAAGGCCGGGGCCGCCATGAACAGGGCGGACAGGGTCATGAACAAGTACTGTAGCTTTCTCATTGCGTGAATCTCCTGCTTCCGTAAGATTTGCCGCCAGTGGGTGGTTGAGGCTCACCGTGCTGGCCCCCTCACGCTGAACGGCGGTTCCGAAGCCGGAGTGGAAGCGGCGCTCCGGCGGGAAAACTCGATTAGTGGTGCTCCGAATGCTGCGCGGTGGCTTCTCCCAGATAAATCATGGTGAGCAGCATGAAAATGTACGCCTGAATGACCGCAACGAACAGGTGCAGCCCCAGGCCGACAATCGGCAGAGCCAAAGGCACCATGGAAAAGAAGATGATCGTGATCAGATCGCTGGCCAGCATGTTAGCGAAGAGACGAACCGTGAGCGACAGGATGCGGGCGAGGTGGGAAATGATCTCGATAGGAAACATCAACGGCGCGATCCACCACGCCGGTCCCATGAAGTGCTTTGCGTATCCGATCGGGCCCTGAGTGCGCAGGCCGTTCCAATTGTAATAAACGAACGCGCAGATCGCGAAGCCCAGCGGCACGGCCGGGTTAGCCGTCGGCGTTTCCAGGCCAGGCAAGAGGCCGAACAGGTTGCAGAGCAGGATGTACAGCACCAGGGCCGTGAGGAGCGGCAGGAACGGGCTTTCTGAACGGCCGGTGACCTGCTGCGACTGGTCATCGACAAATTCGTGCACCATCTCCGCCAGATGCTGGACCTTCCCCGGCTTCTCCACGCTGAGCGTGAAGCGGGCGATCAGGAAAAAAGCGATCAGGAGGAAGAAGACGAGCAGTTCCTCGGTCAGCGTAGTGCCGATGGGGTGCCTGGGATAGGTCGGCTCAATGTGGACGGCGCGCATCACCGCATCGACGGGGGCGGCAAACCATGTATTGAGCAGTCTTGTAAGGAAGCGAATCCAGACGAGCATGATGATAATTCCGGAATGAAGACTTCAGGAGTCAGGTACGTAAGAGCCGAAGAGCGTTGAATGAGAGTGCGACGACCGCCAGCCCGATCCCCGCGATCAGCGCGTAAATCGTGCCATTTAAGAACTTTAGACTAATATACAGGATCGCTCCGACGGCAGCCAAACGCAGAAAAAACATGATCACGGTGCGGCTGGCGGGGCGGGGCTGCTGCTGCTTATCGAGGCGGGAGAAAACGGCGACGGTCAGGCTCTTCCACTCGAGGATGCCAGTCCAGGAGATGGCGGCTCCCGCCAGGGCCAGCAGGCCCGATTGCCACCCCACCGCCACCGCGAAGACAACGGCGAGGATGACCCCGAGGACAATGACGGTGAGCTGCGAGCGGCGGAGCACCGTGAACAGGTCCTCGTCCGTCATGCCGGCGGGCGATTCGAGGGTCACTGGTTATCCTTGTCGTACTGACTGACGATGTGGAAGATCTCGATGAATCCAGCGACGGCTCCCAGCACCACGCCGGCGAGATAGATCCACTGCTGATGGAGCCACTTGTCCAGCAGGGCTCCAATGCCCCAGCCCACGAGCACGCTGATGGGCAGCGCAACGGCGATCTGCATCAGGCGCTCGGCTTTCACCAGACCGCCGAGCGCGCTCTCTGTGCCCTTGCGATCGGCGGGTTTTTGGTTGGGAGTCTCGTCAGGCATAGCAGGGCCCTGTTCCCGGTCAGTTATACACCAGGGAGTTGCCGCACAAACGGCGGGGTGGCCGGGTGTATCATCGAGGCCAAT
>DATGJK010000191.1:0-5234 GCA_035295245.1 Acidobacteriaceae bacterium | reverse complement strand
GACCAGCCCGTCTCCGGTGAGGTCGCAGCTGTTGGTCTGAGCCCAGACGGAGAAACAACCAAAGAACAGGCCGGCTGCCAGAGCGGGCAGAGATCCTTTGCGCATGGTCGACAACTCCTTTTCCCCGAAATACACGCCGACAGTCGGGGATGTAGCGTTCATTCATGATTATAGAGGAGGGGTTGGGGGCGGGGAAGCCGGTCGAAGGTTAGGTCCGTGCTGCTAACTCATGTGAATTTTTGGGGTTCAGCGGGTGATGGCGGATTGCGGCATCCACGTCAGCGCGAGGCGAACGGCATGTTGGGAGGACGAGTACGCCGATCCCAGCGGGCTGCCGGAGATGGGCGCCCCTTGCGGGTTGCCCGAATAGTTCAGGTAGGCATATTGGGTCTGCAACACAACGTGGGATCCGATGGCGCGATTGACCCCGGCGGAGCTCTGCCAGCCCGTTATGTTTTCCACGGCGCCGCCCGTTAGTTGCTGCCAGCCAAAGCCGGCGGTAATCCACCACGAGCGTCCGGGCCGCTGCCAGCGCCAGGCAGCGTTGGAGGAGGACGTGGTGGAGGCTCCCAGCCCGTAGCTGTCGACGGTACTGCGGTCGTAGGAGCCGATGAAAGTATGCGAGAGGGTCTTGTAGGCCAGGCTGCCGCCGAATATGGGACGGGGCTCCGTCGGAACGGCGGAAACGCTGGTACGGACGATGGTGGTGATGCCGACTCCGCCGTGGGCTTGCAGAATCCAGCGCCGGTTGAGGGTCCGCCCCAGCGTGAGCTGCGAGGTAGTGGTGTATGCGTCGAAAAAGGAAGAAGCGGTGCGGGTGGAATCGGCGGAGCCGCCGATTTGCGTGAACGGAGAAAGAGAATAGGAGAACCCCGCGCTCGCATTGCCCGAGGTCGTATCGGTCAGGAAAGAGCCCCTGCCGCCGGCCGGCGGCTGGTTCGTCGAGAGATACTGCGACCGGCTGCCGCCGCCGGCGAAGGTCAGCGAAAGGCGCGGCGAATAAGAATAGGAAAGGGTGGTTTGCGCCGAAGCTGTGAACATCCGCTGGCCGTACAGCAGATTGCTCACCGGCGACAGGAGCAGCGGCGAGCGCGTGAGAACGGTTCCCAACAGCGGGTTGTTGGCAAATTTTCCCGCCAGCAAACCGCTGGCGAGATCGTTGAAGGTCGACGAAACGGCGGCTACATTGCCGAGTGCGGTGGGAGCAAAGAGGAACTGGTCCGTCGTGCTGAGGTTGCCGGTCAGCGCAAAGGTAAAGGTCCACCGGGGCGCGATTTTCCGGCTGGCAGTCAGCGAGAAGCTGTGGTTCAAGGCGTTCAGGTTGGAGTTCCTCGCGTAGCCTACATAGGATGGCGTGTAGTTCAGTGCGAAGGTGGACCGTTCGCTGAATTTCGTCCACCGCACTGCGATGCTGCCGCCGAAGCCAACGTCGTAAGGGAGATTGTTGACCCCGGTCTGGAAGCTGGCGCCGGTCGGCAGGAAACTGGACTCGTAAACCGCGTAAGCTGAAACGGAGGCGATTTGCAGGCCTCCCTGCGGGAGCGGCGCCGGAGCATTCGGGGCCGTGTTCTGGGCCAGCAGGGCGCCTGAAGGGCAGCAGGCGGCGAGCATCAATAGCGTCGTGAAGCGCTTCAACAAGATCTCCAGCGAAGCCATGTGGAGCTTCATCTGCCTCGCGTCACGCCTCTTCGCGGAAAGGGTCTGCAGAATGTTGCGAGATCGGATCTGGCGGCCGGCAGCGTGCGGATGAGCACCCGGATCCAAAAGCCTTCCGGGGATGCCGCCACAGGATTGGTGATCTGCAGGCCGGGGGCGGCGGCGCCCTCTGCCAGCGTCGCTATCACCCTGGCGATGACTCCGTTGCCGATCGGATGGGCATTGGAACCGACCGCAAGGCAATTGTACGCGCCGGGAGTTTGGCTGCAAATCGCCGTCTTGCCCACGGCAAGAAGGGCGGGCCCGTCGTCCACAGTCAGGCCGCGGATGGAAGAGGGATAGCTGAAAGTCCATTGCAGCGCCGACGGTGTTTCTGCAGGCTTCGACGTGTACACGGAGAGATCCAGCGATGCGGTGCCGTCGGCATTGACCACCGGCGAGGAAAGCACCAGGCAGGTTTGCGCGTTCAGACAGCCGAGGCCCAGCAGGAGCGGAAGCCAGCGGCGGCCGAACGAAAGGCCACGCATCTACCGAACTCCCTTGGGAATTTGCTCCAAGGCGGCTTGGGCTTTGGCGGCGTACGGAAAACGGGGATCGATGCGCAGCGCTGCGTGCAGCGACTGTCCTGCCAGGTTGTATTGCCGGGCGGCCAGATACGCCATACCTAGATGATAGTGGTAGATCGGATTGTTGGGCACCCTCTGGCAAGACTCTTTCAACTGTACGACTGCCGGCCCGAACGATCCGATTCTGTAGTAGGCCCAGCCGAGTGCATCGGCCGTGACCGGAGAATCCGGCATCTTCTGCCGCGCCACCTGGGCCAGCGAAACCGCGGTATTGACGTCACCGCCATGTTCCAGATAGATGAAAGCGAGCTCGTCGGCAACCACCGCAGCATTCGGGTCGATTTCGTGGGCCGTCTCGCACCACTTCCTGGCCTCCTGCCAGTTGCCTTCTCTTTCGTATTGAGCGACCAGGGTCATATAGCTCAAAAGGCTACGGGGGTGAGCCTCGATCGCGTTGCGAAGGTCCTTCTTGGCTTCTTCCGTGGCGCCTTTGGCGATGTGGATCTGGGCGAGGAGGGTGTTCGCGTCGGGCGTTTTCGGGTCCAGCGCGAGGGCCTGCCGGACACTGGCTTCCGAGTGTTCCAGATCTTTGTACCCGAAATAGGCCAGGCCCTGCAGAAAGCGAAGGCCGGCATTTTGAGGATTCTGCTGAACCAGGGCTGTAATCCGCTGCACTGCTTCCTGCGGTTTCCCGTTGAGGGTGTCGAGCTTCACCAGATTGGCCAAAGCCGAGAGCGACAGCGGATCCCGCCGCAGAGTTTCGTTGATCGCCGATTCCGCCGTGCGCAGGTCTCCTTTGGCCAAAAGCGCTTCGGCATTCGAAAGGTAGGCGGTCGGCAGACTCGGGTCCGCGCGGCGGGCGTTTTCGGCCAAACGCAGGGCCTCTTCCTGGTTGCCGCTCCTGGTGGCGAGCCGGGCAAGAGCGGCAGACGCCTGCGCCATTTTTGGCTGCAACTCCAGGGCGCGGGCAAAGGAAACCCGGGCCAGATCCGGAAGGTGAGCGGACTGTTGGGCAAGGCCCAGGAAATAATAGGCGGCGGCTGAGTTTGGTTCGGCTTTGAGAGCGCCTTCGAGCGCGGCCTTGGCCTTTTCGGGTTCGCCCTGGGTAAGCCAGATTCTCCCCTGCGAAAGAAGACCACGAGGATCGGCGGGGTTGGCGGTGATGACCTGGCGGTTGAGAGACGCCGCTTCCTGCGCCCGGTCGAGGTCGAGCAGCGTTTCCACTAACTGAGCGCGCACGGAATTGTCCTTCGGATGGGAGTCCAGCAGCGCGCGGAATTCAGTCACTGCCTTTTCTCTTTGGCCGGTGGACAGGTAGTACGCTCCCAAAGCCGTATAGGCCCGCGGATCTTGCGGAGCGATTCGCTTCAAATCGGCATAGAGCTTCTCGGCATCGGCCGATTTGCCCAAGGCCAAATAGATCTGCGCCAGAAAAAACCGGGACATCAACGCGCCGGGATCGAGATCGCAGGCAACGCGCATTTCGGTTTCGGCCTGGGCGGCCTTTTTCTGCGAGAAGTAAAACTGGCCCAATGCGATGTGGGCTTGAGCGGATTTCGGGTCGATGGTGGTGGCCTTTTTGTAGGCAGCCTCGGCCTCGGTAAACTGTCCGGCGGCAGCATGGGCCGCACCCAGGGCGGCATAGTTCTCGACCTGTCCGGGCTCCAGCTCTACCACGGCCTGCCACTCACGGATGGCTTTGGGAAACTCGCCGGCAATCGTGTGCTTCTCGCCCAGGATCGCATGAGCGCGGATATTCTTGGGGTCGGCCGTAGCCACCTTTTGCGCGATCGTTTCGGCCTGGCTGAATCGCCTTTGTGTGATCAGCAATTTCGCCAGGTGAAGCTGCGCATCGGAATTGGCGGGATCCAGGGTCACCGTCTCGTTCAGCTCACGGAAAGCGGAAGCCGGATTCTTCAGGGCCAGGTAGCAGAGGGCAAGTTCGTAATGTGCCGCGGCAAACCGGCGGTCGACCTCCACGGCATTGCGGAATTCGATGACTGCTTCCCGATATTTGCCGGATTTGAAATAGCTCTCGCCGCTGTGCAGATATTTGAGCTTCTGTTTGTTCGGGTCGGACGAACAGGAGGGCGAGACCATGATCGCCATTAAGGCAATTGCAAAGCTGATAACGGGCAATTTCATGAGCGTTGAGAGGCGCGGAAGTTGTTCTTCAGGATGCACGTATCCGCAATGAATTGCATGTAACGGGCCATACGGTTTCATTTCCGGGCGCACCCGCCTATATCGTTGAGGAAGCGCAAGGGAATGTCGCCGGCGGCGAATATGGGATTGCCCCGTCCCTAAAAACTAGGACATCATGCCAGTCTGTTTCCCGCATCCGGCCAAAGCCCCCATAATTTTCAGTAACTTAAGGTCTGGCTGCGCAACTGCTGGGAATCTCAACAAGCATAGCCACAACTGGGATAGGGTGAAAGAGGAAACTTTCGAATGCAGAACGCAGTCTGGCGGGCCACAATCGTGCTGAGCGCGGTGACATCCTGGGCCCATGCCCAAACTACTTCTGTCGTAAGTTCGTTGATTACCCCGGTGCCGGAGCCATCCAGTCCCATCATTCTGGTGATCGATTTATTGAGCGTGGCCGCGCTGATTTTCCTGATCTGCCGCCGGGCTCCCCGCCGCGATCGTTGATTCCTTTCCTTTTCCTGACAGGCAATTCGTAGGCACCCCTGCCGCGGCCCGGTACTTACCAAGGATAGTATGGACGTGCTTACCGGGAGCGGCTAGTGTGTTGACATGGCTAGTGGCGCGACCGCAACATCAATTGCCCTACGTCTCGAAGCACAACCCGGCAAATGCCTTGCTGCGGAAACTCCGTTGCCAAAATTATCACGCGGTCAGGCACCTAGCTTGCCGGCGTTAAAGACTACCGGCCGCTCCAGGAGATAATTGGCTCCGGGGGAGTGATGGAATCTCACAATCAGTGTCCGAAATGCAGCGGCGAAATGAAGCAAGGGATTATTCTCGACCACAAAGATTACGCATCTAGCG
>DATGJK010000190.1:0-4786 GCA_035295245.1 Acidobacteriaceae bacterium | reverse complement strand
GCCGAGTCCCAGAAAAAAGCGGCCGCCCTGCGAAAAAAGCCGGTACTGGTGGAACTCCCGGACTACTGGACGCCGTACTTCGGTGGCCGGCACAAGGACGAATTTGAAGTCGACACGGGTCTCGATCGCGCCACGGTCCAGAACATCGTCGAAAAGCTGACGGCCTATCCCGACACATTCCACATCCACCCGAAGATCAAAAAGCTGCTGGAACAGCGCGCCGCCATGGGCCAGGGCAAGCACGCCTTCGACTACGGCATGGCGGAGGCGGTCGCCTTCGGGTCGCTGCTGCTGGGCGGCACGCCGGTGCGGCTCAGCGGGCAGGACAGCCAGCGCGGCACCTTCAACCAGCGCCACAGCGTGCTCATCGACATCGAGAACGAGCAGCGTTGGATCCCGCTGAATCATCTCGATCCAAACCAGGCGCCCTTCAGCGTCTACAACTCGATTCTGTCGGAAGCCGGCGTGCTCGGCTTCGAGTACGGATACAGCCGCGATTATCCCGAGGCGCTGGTGCTGTGGGAGGCGCAGTTCGGCGATTTCGCCAACGGCGCGCAGATCGTCATCGACCAATTCATTGCCGCCGCGGAGGACAAGTGGGGCCTGCTGAGCGGCGTGGTCATGCTGCTGCCGCACGGCTACGAAGGCCAGGGGCCGGAGCACTCCAGCGCGCGCATCGAGCGCTACCTGCAGCTGGCCGCCCGCGACAACATCCAGATCGCCCAGCCCTCCAATGCCGCGCAGTATTTTCACCTGCTGCGACGCCAGGCCCTGCGCAAATGGCGCAAGCCGCTGGTGGTCTTCACGCCGAAGAGCATGTTGCGGCATCCGGACGCCGTCTCCCCCATCGAGGACTTCTCGCGGCCTCGCTTCCTGCCTGTCATTCCCGAAACGCAGATCCAGAACGCCCAGCGGCTGCTGCTGGCGACAGGCAAGATTGGCCACGAACTTCGCGTCGAGCGCAACAAGCGCAAGGACACCACCACCGGAATCATCTTCGTCGATCAGCTCTATCCCTGGCCGGAGGCCGAGCTGAAAGCGGCTGTCGAGGCGCATGCAGCCGCGCGCGAGGTGGTCTGGGTTCAGGAGGAGCCGTCGAACATGGGCGCGCTCTGGTTCGTTCTGCCGCGGCTGAAGCGAATGTTTGGCGATCGCCAGGTGCTCACCGTCAAGCGTTCGGCGGCCGCCAGTCCGGCGACCGGATCCGCGAAGGCGCACGAGATGGAGCAGAAGACGCTGATTGCGCTGGCGCTGCAAAGCGCAGTGTAGTTTCCACAGTTGCAGGTGACGATAAGATCGGACCGTGCAGCCCCTGGACTGGCTCCTCGAATCTGACCCCGCCATCCGCTGGCAGACCCTGCGCGACCTCACCGATGCCTCCCCGGCCGCTCTGGCCGCAGAGCGCGCTCGTGTGCCGCGCGAAGGCCTCGTCGCCGCCATTCTCGCTCTGCAGCAATCCGACGGAGCGTGGCGCCGCCCCGGCGCTCCCGCGTGGTTGACGACGCTCTTCACCATGCAACTTCTGCGTGCTACCGGCGTTGATACTCGCGATCCTGCTGTCGATGCGGCGCTGGCGCGCGCGGAAGTGAATCTGCGCTGGAGCGACCACGATGGGTGGGATCTGCGGTCGCCGGATTTCGGCGGCAATCCCTTCTTCGAAGGGGAAGTCGAGCCGTGCATCAACGGGGGAGTGCTTGCGTTCGGAGCGTACTTCGGTCGGCCGAACGAAAATCTGGTGCGCCGTCTCCTGAGCGAACAACTCGAGGACGGCGGCTGGAACTGCGAAGCGCCGGACAGCCGGCGTTCATCTTTTCACACCACCATCTGTGTGCTGGAAGGCTTGCTCGAATACGAGCACGCCGTCCGTTCTGCCCCGGACGTCGCGCGGGCAAGGCGTCGCGGCGAGGAGTATCTGCTCGAGCGCGCACTGCTCCGTAGGCTCTCGACGGGCGAGGTTGCAAATTCCGAATTTCTGGAACTCGCATTCCCGCCCCGCTACCACTACGACATTCTCCGCGCACTCGACTACTTCCGAGCCGGCGGGGGCCCGCCTGACCCGCGCATGTGCGACGCCGTCGCTTTCATCAGGAGCCGGCGGCATGAGGACGGTCGATGGCTCCTCGACCGCGCCTATGACGAGGCACTCCCATTGCCACCCACCGAATCGGCGGGTGAGCCGAGCCGGTGGAACACGCTCCGCGCCCTGCGCGTGCTGCGCTGGTACGAAACGAGCACGCCCCCGTCGCCCTAAACAAAAGCGGCCGGATCTCTCCGGCCGCTCATCTGTTCCCCTGTTCCCTATTCCCTGTTCCCTGCTTTGTCGTGCCAGTGCATTTCCCACCCGAGGTACCGAATCGCCGCCTCGTAGACCGGGCTCGCGACGTGGGAAAAATTAGCCGCGACGTGATGCTCGAAACCCTGCTCGCAGATTTCGTGCAGGAGCTTCTGCAATTGCGGGATTCTCGCCACGCCGGCGCCGCCGAAGGTTTCCAGCGGATCGTTGGTGAATTCGCCTTCGCCGACATAACCGCGAATCTTCCCCTTGTAGTCGTCCGTGGAGAAGCGGACGTAGGTCATCGCGCCCGGCTTCACGCGGCCCACACACGTGCCGAAGGTGTTCTCCTTGCCAACCGTGCCGGCGATGATCGCCTGAAAATCCATCACTACATCGGCGAAGAAGTGTTTCGGCAGGTTGGAGCAGTGGAAGCAGACGCACTTGTTCTCGTCCTCGCCGTAATTGTTGTTCCAGTCCAGCAGCGCGCTGGGCGATTGGCTGGCGAGCGCCAGCGCATGCATCGACACGGTGCCCATCACATCCGTCTCGCAGGCGGCGGGCAGCAGCCCTTCGCTCATCATGCTCATCACCGTGCACGGCACCACGCCGAAGTTCTCCTCCAGCGAGGTCCAGCACTGGACAGCTGAGACCGTGCAATGCGTGTCCTTCATGAAGCGGTCGATCGCCACGCCCAGCTTCGCCATCTTCATCAACGCGTCCGCCGGCACACTCTGCGTCGAGACATAAGCCTGGATCGCTTTCAGCTTCGCCTGCACATCGCCTTCGTTGTCCTTGAGCCGGCCGATCACGCCAAAAACATCCGAGAGATCCAGCGTGACCACCGAGATCCCATAGCGCTCCAGCAGCTTTTCGCTGTACCGGACCGTATTAAACGCCTGCGGCCGCGCCCCAATCGCCCCAATGCGCAGTTTCCTGAGTCCGTTGGTGACCCGGCAAACCTTCGAAAACCAGTCCAGGTCTTTGCGGAACTCGTCTGAGTTGGGCTGCACCGTGTGCCTCGTCGTCACCGAGTAGCGAATGCCGTACTGCATCAGGTTGTTGCAGGCCGACATCTTGCCGCAGAAGCTGTCGCGCCGGTCCTGGATCTTCATGTTGTCGCGGCGGTCCGGCGTAGCCTGCACCAGCACCGGCACGTCGAGCTTCGAATAGCGGATCGAGTCGGCAATGCCGCGCTCGTCCCCAAAGTTGGGCAGGGTGACGATGATTCCGTCGATCTCGTCGCGGTGCGCGCGGAACAAATCGCCGCACTTTATTGCGTCGTCGTGCGTTTCCACAGAGCCGAACTTCGTCTGTTCAGGCGTGAGCGCAATCACGCGGATGCCGGCCTTCTGCAGCACGCCCAGCATCTCCTCGCGGCCCTCTTTGGCCAGGTGATCGGGAAAAAAGCCGCGGTTCCCAACGATAACGCCGAATGTCAGTTGCTTTTTCTGCATGAATGATTTCCTTCTTCCAATAAGAACTTCAGTGATGGCTGCGAAAACGGATGGTGTAGTACAAGCCGCCGGCCGTCATGATGGCTCCCCACCAAATCGGCGGATGCAGCGAGGCGAGAACCGTGGCGTGGGGCTGCGGATGGGCCAGTTCCCAGAGCCCGGTGATCAGAATCATCAGCCCGTAGACCAGCAGCAGGATTCCCGAGAAAAACCAGATGGATGTATGTCCTCGCATAATGCCTCTACCAGAAAATGACGTTCACGACGCAGAAAACGACGGCGACGGCCCCGGCCCAGACGATCGGCTTCTGATACCAGTGATCGTCTCGTTCCTCGGGAATTCTCGTTGCGCCGTAAACCAGCCCTGCGAGTTCGGATTCCGACCTCGGCTGCGTCATATAGCTGACAATCACCGTGACCAGCACGCAGACAATCCAGGACCACAGCGCGCGATACATGTCCTCGGCCATTGCCTTGGCATCCGTCGAAAGCGCCACATATCGCAGCGCGCCCGGATCATGCCGCACCCAGGCCCAGAGTCCGACGGCCGTGCAGGTCCCCGACAGCAGCCCCCAGAAACCGCCGGCTTTCGTCGCGCGCTTCCACAGCATGCCGAGGATCACCGTCCCAAACAGCGGCGCGATGAAAAAGCTGAACAGCGCCTGCACGTAGTCCATGATGCTGGCCGCATGCTGCACGAGATACGCTGTGCCCACCGAAATCAGCACGCCAATAAAGGTGCACCAGCGCCCCATCGCGACGTAGTGGCTGTCGCTCGCCTTCTTGTTCAGAAACGCGCCGTAGATGTCATAGGTCCAGACCGTAGCGAAAGCGCTGACGTTCCCCGCCATGCCCGACATGAATCCGGCGATCAGCGCCGTTACGCCCAGCCCCAGCAGCCCCGGCCCGCAGTAGCGGACCAGCATCAGCGGCAGCACTTCGTTGTAGCTGTGCTGCCCAGTCTGCACCGCGACGTCCTGAGGCACCAGGTGGAAGGGCAATACCGACAACGCCAGCAGACCCGGCAGAATCACGATGAACGGCACGCACATCTTGA